>MHZA01000107.1:0-20692 GCA_001828595.1 Planctomycetes bacterium RIFCSPLOWO2_12_FULL_40_19 | reverse complement strand
ACAGGAATGTCTGGCAACTTTGAAATTCCTAAACATTAAATTAGGTTGGGTTTTTAAAAGACAAAAACCCAACGACTTTTTACACAATGTAGGGGCGTATAGCAATACGCCCCTACATTGTTTGTATTAACTTTGAAATTCTAGATATGAACTTGTGGACAAGAACAAGAGGAAATAATGAAGAAACTAATCCTTATAAACCCTCACCCAATTGATAACGTTGGCGAGGAGAATGTTTCAGTATTAAATCAGATGCCGGTGAACCTGGGATATTTGAAGGTTTTAACACCCGATAACTGGGAAGTAGACATAATAGATGAGACTCAGGAGCTGGCAGTGGATGAGAAAGGTGAGGATTTATGTTTCGATAAGACTGATGTTGCCCTGGTAGGGATAACTTCCGTAAGTTATCAGGCAAACAGGGCGTATCAGATTGCCACCGCATGCAGAAGGAACGGAATTCCCGTAATAATGGGAGGCGTGCATGCGACAAGTTATCCGGAAGAGGCAGCTAAATATGCAGACTCTGTAATAATAAGAGAAGCGGTTACGATCTGGGAACAGGTAATCTCTGATTTTGAGAAAAATGAACTCAAGAAGACGTATGACGGTGGTCTGACGCCTATGGAAATGTATAAAGACATTCATTCTGATAGAAAGTTCTTAAAAGATAAGTATAAGTATAGATATTCCGGCATAATTACCACTGCAGGGTGTCCTTTTAGTTGTGAGTTCTGTTCTGTCCCACAGTTTCAGGGTAGAAAATATAGAGAAAGACCCGTAGATGATGTTTTAAACGAACTGGAATCAATAAAAGGAGAGTATAGAGGACTCATCCTGACAGACGAAAATTTCTACGGCCACAGCAAGAAATCCAACGAAAGAGTCAGAGATCTCTTTAAGAAGATGGTCGAGAGAGGTATTTACCAGAACTGGTTCGGGTTTACTTCATTGAATATTTATGAAGATGACGAAACACTGGATTATATGGTAAAGAGCGGGTGTGTCGGGGTGCTTATTGGCATTGAGTCCATCAATGAAGAAGCATTAAAATCAATGAATAAGGGCGTCAATCTCCGTATAACAATTGACAAGTATAAAGAGGCAGTTAAAAATATAAGAAAACACGGGCTTGCTGTCTGGGGAACTATGGTGTTCGGGAATGATACTGATACGCCGGATACATTTAAAGAGGTGGTTGATTTTATAACAGATGCAAAGATCGACATAATGACCTGTGGCATATTATGTCCATTTATTAATACGCCTTTACAGAAGAGGCTTGAAAGTGATGGCAGACTCTTCAGAACCAACTTTCCGGAAGACTGGATTTATTACACTTCACATCATTTAACTTATATTTTGCCCAAACTCTCACTTCAGGAATTTATAGATGGTATGGAGTATATTTACGACAACATATATTCAACAGAAGTGATAAGAAAAAGATTCAGAGAGGCAAAGACTGAGCTTAATAATCTCAATGCCGCAATGTTTGCCTTTAGAGTTAGTCTTGACTGGCAGTACGTATACGAACATTTGTTAAAGAACTTGAAAGACTTGCAGGCTTCAGGAGTTTATGAGGAAGCATTAGAGCGTTACGAAGCATCGAAAAACAAGAAAAACCTGGGTTTGGCAAATGTTAAGGCTTAGGCCTGTATTGGTTTAACATTTCACTAAAAGAATATAAGTACAAAGAATAAATCCCCCTGCCCCCCCCTTTCAAATGGGAACTAAGGGGGATTTACATTTTCCAAAGGATTAAACATGCCAAGAATAGTTGTTACGGGTTTAGGTTTGGTAATCGCCAATGGTATTGGCGTTAAAAATGCGTGGGACGCCCTCATGAACGGCAAAGACGGTACGGCAGAGTTAAAGTCCTTTGATACTACACAATACAAAGTACATCGTGCATGTGAGGTTAAAGATTTCAAGCTTGATACTGTCTTTGAAAACGAAACCACCGCAAACACGATACACAAATATACATACACTGCTGCAAAGGAGGCTCTGAAAGATAGTGGTTTGAGTGATATTACCGGATACGACAGAGAAAGATTTGGTATCGCAATCGGAACTCTCGCCGGAGAACTGCCACCTTTTGAATACCTGCTGCGCAAAGCGACCGAGGACAAGGCTAACGGCTTTGATATGGGTGTTGCTCTCACATATCCGCCATCTTCCATAACCACACTGCTCTCTGAAGATTTCGGTTTTGAAGGGCCAAACATGGTCTCATTAAATGCCTGTTCTTCAGGCAATCACGCTATTGCGTGGGCATTTGACCTTTTATATGAGGGCAAAGTTGACGTAATGCTGGTAGGCGGCGGCGAACTTATACCACAAACAGAGTTTACACATTTTCACAATCTAAAGGCATTAGCGCCTGAAAAGTGTCAGCCGTTTGACAGGAATAGAAAGGGTCTCGTAATTGGAGAAGGCGCAGGGATAATGGTGATGGAGACACTGGACTTCGCATCAAAAAGAAATGCTGGAGTTTATGCTGAATTGAAGGGCTATGGAATGAGCTGTGACGGACATCACATGACTGCCCCCCATCCTGAAGGTGCAGGTGCGATAAAGGCAATGTTAAATGCACTCTCCGCTGCTAAGATAACTTACGAGGATGTAGACTATATCAATGCCCATGGGACAGGAACACCATTAAATGACGTAATGGAGACGTTGGCCATAAAATCAGTCTTTAAGGAACGGGCAAAGGAAATACCGGTCAGTTCCATAAAATCCATGATCGGCCACACAATGGGCGCTGCAAGTGCGATAGAATCTGTAGTAAGCTGCCTGGCAATTAAAAACAGCGCTATTCCGCCTACCATACACTATGAAACTCCTGACCCTGAGTGTGACCTGGATTACGTGCCAAATGGAGGGCGAGAGATAAATGTCAATTGCGTCTTAAACAATTCCTTCGCCTTTGGCGGAAATAATGTTACGAATATTTTTAGTAGATTATAGATGAATAAGAGAGCCGTAGTCACTGGTATTGGAGTCGTATCTCCATTGGGTATTGGACATCAGGATTTCTGGAAGAATCTTGTTTCCGGTAATTCCGGTATAGCTCCTATTGAATCTTTAGATTTATCGAAATATGAGTCTAAAAATGGAGCAGAGGTAAAGGGTTTAAACCCGGAAGAATTCTTAGGACGCAAAGGTTTGAGATATCTTAATAAGGGAACGAAATTTCTGGGTTCCAGCGTAAAAATGGCGCTTGATGATGCGAACCTGGAGATAGATGAATATCTGTCAAACCAGACTGGAATCCTCATAGGTTCTTCCCTTGGGAATTTTTCTCAAACTACAGATTACTTTCACGATATTGTCAGGGAGAACCCTTCAAATCTTTCACCAATGCAGAGTTATGATGTTGCCCTGAATTCATCTATTAACTATGCCTCAGTCATTTTCAAGATAAAGAGTTTTGCCAGGACTATTTCATCAGGCTTTACATCAAGTACAGACGCTATCGGCAATGCCCTTAAACTTATACAAAATGAGAAAGCAGACGTAATCATAGCAGGTGGAGTTGAGCAAATCTCACTGGATTTGTACATGATATTTTATATGAGAAAGATGCTGGCAGGAACCAATGGCGCTGGAAGTGAGATAAGCATGCCATTTGACAAAAGAAGGAATGGCTTTATTATGAGTGAAGGCAGTTATGTATTTGTATTGGAAAATCATGATTACGCCTTAAGCCGCGGGGTCAGGATCTATGGTGAAATCTCCGGTTACGGAAGTATCTTTGCCGGCAGCAGAAGCAGTGATACTAGCAAGAGAGTTGAAAAAGCAGGAAACGCAATGAAAAGATGTATCAATGATGCCGGTTTGTCTCCGGATGATATAGACCTGATTAACGCTAATGGAAATTCAGGCAAAATGTCAGACCTTATAGAGGCAAAGGCCATCGGGGAGTTATTTGGTAAGAAAAGTGAAGGAATTCCAGTTTATACCGTTAAATCGGCTTTAGGAGAAAGTTACGGGGCGTCAGGGGCAATGCAGACAGCGACTGCATTACTTTCCGTAAACAATGGTTTAATACCACCGACCATTAATTACGAAAGAAGAGATCCTGAATGTAATCTGAATGTTGTTAGTGAAAAACTCGAAAAAGAGGCAAACACAGTACTCATAAATTCGTTTGATTTATCAGGAAACAACTCTTGCCTTATTGTTAAGAAACATGAGTAAACTATTTGAACCAATAAAAATCGGTAGTTTAGAAATCAAAAACAGACTGGCCATGTCCGCAATGGATCTTGGGTTTACGTCGGACGGTTCTATAAATAAGCGTTTTATTGATTTTTATGTGGAAAGGGCTCGCGGCGGTGTGGGATTGATTGTAGTCGGCGGATGCTATCCGGAAATGACCGGCAAGGTATGGAAGAGCATAATTGGTCTGGATAAAGATGAGTTCATACCGGGATTAAGGAAATTAACAGATACGATCCATAAATATGATGTCAAAGTGGCCGCACAAATACTTCATGGGGGCAGAAGCGCCTCTTCATTTTTCTCAAAAACACGACCGGTATCAGCATCAAGTTTAGCGCACGTCAACATAAAGCAGTCTCCACATGCATTGACCATACCGGAGATAAAGAAAGTAATAGAAGGTTTTGTGGCCGCCACAGTAAGGGTAAAGAAGGCAGGGTTTGACGCCGTAGAGATACATGGCGGCATGGGTTATCTTATAAATCAGTTTCTTTCGAAGGCAACAAATAAGAGAAAGGACAGATATGGCGGCAGCCTGAGCAACAGGATAAATTTTGCAAGAGAAATGATTTTAGCCATAAAGAAGAAGGTGGGAAGAGGATATCCAGTAATCTTCCGTATGTCAGGTGATGATTTTGTAGATGAAGGCCTCAAGATTGATGAAAGTGTTAAGATAGCAAAGGAACTGGAAAAGGCAGGTGTGGATGCGTTTAATGTTTCACCCGGCTGGCATGAGAGCCGCACACCCATAATGCTTATGGCAATCCCAAGAATGTCATATATCTTTCTTTCAGAAAAGATTAAGGATAACGTAAATGTACCCGTCATCGGATCTGTGAGGATAAATGATCTGGCTTTAGCCGAGGAGGTTGTAGACAATAATCAATCAGACATTGTTTCAATTGGAAGGCCTTTAATAGCAGACCCGGAATTGCCAAAAAAGTACAAGAAGAAGCAATTCGATGATATCAGAAGGTGTATTGCCTGTAATCAGGGATGTTTTGATTCCTTGTTAAACTTTAAATCTGTAAGTTGTTTATATAACGTCAGGGCCGGAAGAGAAAGTGAATTAAAGATCAGGAAGGCCAAAAAAAAGAAGAAGGTAATGGTTATTGGCGGCGGGCCGGCAGGTATGGAGGCGGCAAGAGTCGCCGCTTTAAGAGGGCATGACGTGCATCTGTTTGAAAAAACTGATGTGCTTGGCGGACAATTAAGATATGCTTACATTCCTCCGGGAAGGGAAGAGATAGAAAATGTCATTAAATTTCTGGAAAATCAGATAAAAAAATTGAATGTAAAGATACAATTTTGCAAAAAAGTAGATATAACAACAATAAATGAATTAAAGCCGGATGCCGTAATTGCTGCCGTAGGCGGTAACCCTGTTATTCCTAATATTCCGGGTATTAAGGAAAAGAACGTTGTTGTGGCCGAAGATGTATTTGATAATAAGGTAAAGGTCGGCAAAGACGTCGTAATCATAGGCGGAGGCACTATCGGTTGCGAGATTGCCCTTCACACTGCAAAGATGGGGGCGATGAAGCCGGACGTTGCCTGCTTTCTTTTAAAGAACAGAGTCATAAATGGGGATGAAGCTGTAGAACTTACCTCAAGGGGAAAACGAAATATTACCATCCTGGAAATGAAAAACAAAATAGGAGGAAGGTTCGGCATTTCAACCAGATGGGTTATTCTAAAGCAGATAAAAGATGCCGGCATTAACAGTATAACAGGCGTAAATGTTAAAAATATCAGACACATTAACAAATCAGGTAAAGCCTGCATAACATTTGAGAAGGATAATAAAGATATCAAACTTCTTGCTGATACGGTTATAATTGCGGCAGGATACAAATCCAACCAGGGCCTTACTAAAAAATTAAACGGTAAGATTAGTGAATTATATAAAATAGGTGATTGTGTAGAAGTCAGAACTGCACTTGAGGCAATACATGAAGGATTTGAAGTAAGTCTAAGGATTTAAGATTATGAAAGACATACGTATGAATAGAGGCGACGATTCTGGTTACCGGCATCTGGAATGCGAGGAGGTAAAACTTCAGGATAATAGATATGCCGGTATTATCAAGATGAAGAAACATCCGAGGAATTCGATAGGCTCCTGGTTGCTGGATGCAATATATGACAAGATAGATTCCTACGAGAAAGATGAAAGTATAACGTCCATAATAATAACAAGTAACATCAGGGGCGTTTTCTGCGATGGTGCAGACAGAGACGAATTGTTCGGTTCATGGATTTCGGGACTTGTAGCAGAAAAGAATCATGACAGGTTCGTAAGGGCTCATGAGATGTATATAGAGATCGAGAACTGCAGGAAGCCTCTTATTGCCGCCCTTAATGGTGTTACTATTGGAGCTGGACTTGAACTTGCATTATTGTGTGATATTCGTATAGCCTCCGAGATCGCATTTTTCAGTTTACCCGAGGCAAAACCTGATCTGAGTATAATTCCGGGTCTTGGCGGCACTATCAGGCTGCCTAAGGTAATAGGCTCAAGCAGGGCCAAGGAAATGCTGTATTCTGCAAAGATGATCCGTGCGAAAACCGCTCTGGAATGGGGACTGGTTAATGCGCTGGCGCCTGCCAGAGAGGTGCTTAACGAATCTATAGAATTTGCACGCAAGCTGGCAGAAAATAATGATACTGCTATACAAACAATGAAAAAATGTATAAACTACGCAGTTGACCATGATATAAGGAAAGGTATTGAATACGAAGTAGAACTCTTTGCTGAAATGATGCGGTTAAAGCTTGTTGAAAAGAGGTCCGACACTGTTCTCGCAAAGGTGCAAAGCTCGCAAAGTTAAACCTAAAAAGCGATAAAATAAAACCTTGTTTTTTATCAATAACAGTTCCCTGGAGGTAAGACTATGAGTAACAAGACGGCAATAGTAACAGGTGGTACCAGAGGTATAGGTAGAGCGATAGTACTTGAACTGGCAAAAAACGGGTGTAATGTTGCCTTTAACTATAGCAAGAGTGATGACCTGGCAAATGAACTCTTAAAGGAGATAGAAGCGCTCGGGGTCAAGGCCATGGCAAAAAAAGCAGATGTATCGGATTTTGAGAGCGCAAAAAATATGGTTAAAGAGGTTAAGGATAATTTTGGACAGATAGATTTTCTGGTCAATAATGCAGGTATTACGAGAGATAAACTCCTGGCCTTAATGAAAGAAGAAGATTGGGATGATGTAATCAATATAAATCTGAAGAGTGTGTATAATTTTTCCAAGGCTGTAATAATGACCATGGTCAAACAGAAAAGTGGAAACATACTCAACATAACTTCAGTCAGTGGTATTGCGGGTGTGGCGGGACAGGCCAATTACTCAGCCTCTAAGGCTGGAATGATTGGCTTTACAAAGGCCCTTGCAAAGGAGGTTGGCAAGGCAAATATTAACGTTAATGCTATTGCGTGCGGATTTATAGAAACGGACATGACCGCTTCGCTTCCGGAAGAATACAAGAAAAAAATGACGGAGATGACTTCTCTGAAGCGATTCGGCACGACTGAAGACGTGGCGAAGGTAGCTATGTTTCTACTCTCAGACGATGCAAAGTATATTACGGGACAGGTAATATCAGTCGATGGAGGGTTGGCGTTATAAATTAATAGGACAAGGACAGATAATTGTTGCATGTTACGAGTTCCGCGTTGCGGGTTTCAGAAATAACTTTAATTTGGAAATTGAGTCTATTTAACCACGTAGCTCGTAACACGAAACTCGTAACTAGACCTGTTTTATATCTCTGCGCTCTTCGGTTCATAAGACAGAAAGGAGTTTATTTAAAATGCTCTTCTTATTAAAAGTTGAAATAAAGAAATTACCTGATATACCGGTGAAGGATTTCCTGGGAGTTGTTGTCAAGGAATGGGAATATTTTATAAGGATGAGCAAAAGGGGCAGGATACTTGCCGGCGGGAAGATGGCCGGCAGCAGAGGAGCCGCCGCAATCATTGAGGTTGATACTAATGAAGACCTTGATCAGCTAGTAACAAACCTGCCACTCTTTCCATTCTTTACCGATATAGAAATAACCCCGCTCGTCCCCACAGACAAGGCCCTGACTGATGTCAAACGTATCCATTCGATGATAAAATGACAATATACAACTAATAAAGAAATACCAACTTAATAAATCCCCCCTGTTTCCCCCTTTAGCAAAGGGGTAGTTTGGAAGTCCCTCTTCCCGCCCGGCCCGCCGATACGGACGGGCACACCATACTGTTTATGCAGCAAGTTCAACCTGGTGCTTGACGCTTATATGTCATAATCATAATATTGTTTCTCTTCTGGTTTTCTTATAATCTTTCTTAAGACATTTCCTGGCTTCTTCTTTTGCTTTCGCAAGAGAATCAGGATAAAATTCCATAAACTTATGATAATATTGATTCATATGTTCAAAATCCCTTTCTACTTCATCCTCAGTAAATTCTAAGATTCTTTCATAATAATCAATTGCAGTATTGTATTCTTTCCTCCTGTCAAACATTTGGCCTAACGCCAGGTAAAGCAAAGGATTATTTGGCGAAATCTCAAGCCCTTTATAAAATAGTTTTTCAGCTTTATCATATTCTTTATTATCTCCATAGATAAAACCAAGTATGCCATGGACATAAATATCTTTATTATTTAATTCCAGGGCACGAATGTAATTTTCTTTGGCTTTATTAAATGAAACTGCCGCAGAAGATTTCATAAAAACCCCTATTGTTTGTTGCATCATCGCATTCTTTAAATAAGCATCTCCGCTAATGATATAATTTCTGAAATCATCTGGAAAGTATTCAACAAGTTGGTCAATTAACTGAAGATTTCCACTGTCAAATATTGTATTTACAATGATTTCATGGTTTTCCTCATAATCTATCTCTTCAATATAACTAATTACCTTTGATTTGCTATCATCATATCCATTTTCCTTCAATATTAATATTTCAAGTTTACTCAATTTCATGGTTTGAGCGCATCCAATTAAAGAAATTACAATAGTAACAATGCCTGCAACAGCTCCAAATTTTAATAAATTGTTCCCCATAATTAAAGAATTGTAACCTAAGCTGAATATTTACTATTCTATTTTCTTTTTCATTATTTTATCCATATCTTTCTGGATTTGTTCTTCTGCTGATTCTTTTGCTTCGTGATAACATACGTAGCATATATCTCCCTTTTCAGTATTCATCTTTTTCCATTCATCTTTAACTCCCAGGTAACGTCCACATTTCCAGCAATTAGCCATTAAATCAGCTCCATTCAGCCCGCCCGAACGACGTAGTCGGGCAGGTTGCTAATTTATATTCTATTATCTTTTTCCAGGGTTCGAATTTGTTTAATTGACTTAATCCGAGATTTTCTATTGCCGCCTTTATCAGTTCGTCTTCAGAATTATTACCTGCATAAAAGGCTCCGGCCTCTATCATGGCATCTTTTGGAACGAGGCCGATTATCTCACTCCCTGTTGCCTCCATGCCGTACTTTCTGGCTTGAGCCTTTACGGTCTCAAATACCGTATGAATGGGAGTTTCCTTATAGTTAGTCAGGTTCATGGAAACCTGTGATATATTGTATTCCCTTAATTCTACACCTATTGCCTTTACATATTTCAGCATTCCCGGAACTCTTTTCTTCTCACCTGTTTCATCCTTTATCATAAAACCGGATTCTCTCACACTCTTTGCTATAGCGTTAGCAACACGAATATCATCAAAACTCAGGTTCACGTTATAGGCAATCAGGAAAAACCTGGCCCCAATCACCGTGGCGCCGGATTTCCTTACTTTATCATTGTATACTGCCGGCCCATAATCCGGTACCCAATCTCTCAGCTTTTGCTTCAGGCCTTCATATTCTCCTTTTCTGATATTTTCAAGGTTTCTTCTTTCTTCTGATCTCGCAGCATCTTCATATAGATATACAGGGATACCCAGCTTTTCCCCTACGTCTCTTCCCAGTTCGTTTGCTAATTTTACACACTCTTCCATTGTTGCATTGGTAACAGGTATTATTGGGCAGACGTCAGTAGCGCCTATTCTCGGATGCTCTCCCTTTTGCCGTGACATGTCTATAAGTTCTGACGCAGTGGATATTGCATTAAAGGCTGCTTCTTTTACACAGGAAGGTTCTCCGGCAAAGGTTATTACGGTCCTGTTGTAATCCCTGTCAGGTTCTACATTCAAGAGCTTGACATTTTGGGTTGATTTTACCGCTGATGCAATCTTATCTATAATATCTAAATTTCGACCTTCACTGAAGTTTGGTACGCATTCGATGATTTTTTTATCTGTATTACTCATTAGATTTTGATATGTAAGGGCGTATGGCAACCTGCCCGAATAGGTTACCCGTCCGAACGGCGTAGACGGGCGGGCAGGCGGGTACGCCTCTACTATTTTACTTAACAGGGTCATAACCGGATCCTCCAAAAGGGTGGCATCTCAGGATTCTCCAGATACCCTTTAAAATCCCTGCTATAATACCTCTTTTTTCAATTGATTCGACTACGTATTGTGAACATGTTGGGTAGAAGCGGCATGAGGGATGTAAGAGGGGAGACAGAATTGCCTGATAAACCTGTATGAATTTAATTAATAAATATTTCATTTTCTCAGTTGCTCGTTTATTTGTGACAGTATCTTCTTAAATTCATCTTCTACTGCCCTTAGTGAAATATCCGTCAACCCCGGTCTTGGAATTACTATTATATCCACACCCACGCCCAACAAACTTTTGTTTAATCTGTACGCCTCTCTAAAGATTCGTTTAAATCTGTTGCGCCTGGGCGCATTACCAAACTTCCTTCCCACGACTAAACCAAGCCGGGAGACAGTACCATCATTTAATAGCGCATATATCTTAACCTGGTCGTTGCCGTAGACCTTTCCTTGGTCAAAAACTCTCTGAAACTCTTTTCTCTTCAGCAGGCGTTCTTTCCTGGTAAAACGTTGATCCATTTTTCCAATATTAATGTTTTTAAATCATATATTCAAGGAGAAACAAAACCTCTCTTTACCATCAATGTCATTTTGCATTTTAACTTGACAGCATATTCTTTGCTGATAAAATAATCCGATTAATTTAAACTCTCTAATTTACTCGTCAAATCCCCTTTGATCCCGTTTGCTAAATGGGGATCAAGTGAAAATTCATCGTAAACAGATAAAATGGCCTTGAATGTAAACTACTACTATTTTAATGGTTAAAGGAATCTATTGGAAACTCTTGAAAAGACCAGAATTGAAAAATTAAGCAAACTCAGGGATAAGGGAGTCGAGCCTTATGGCGCCAGTTACAACCATGCCACACCATTGAAAGAGGTATTAGACAACTATTCAGAGGAAGAAGAAGGTAAGAAGGTAAGGTGTGCCGGACGAATCATGACTATGAGGCCCCATGGCAAAGCTGCGTTTTTTCATATAAAGGATTGGACAGGCAAACTACAGGTTTATATAAAACTGAATAATGTAGGTGAAGAAAAATATGATATTTTCCGACTGCTGGATCTGGGGGATATAATTGGTGTAGAGGGTGGAGTATTTAAGACCAGAACAGGCGAAATAACTGTTTTTGCAGATGATCTTACTGTGCTTTCCAAGGCGCTGCTTCCACAACCTGAGAAATGGCACGGCCTGAAAGACGTTGAAATCAGGTACAGGCAGCGATACCTGGATCTCTCATCAAACGATGATGTAATGGATCTTTTTTTAAAAAGATCAAACATTATCAAATCAATCAGAACCTTCCTGGATGGCAGAAACTTTGTTGAAGTTGAAACCCCTATGATGCAGCCCATTCCCGGAGGAGCGGTGGCAAAGCCCTTTATTACCCATCATAACGTATTGGACATGGACTTATATTTACGTATAGCACCCGAGTTGTATCTTAAGAGGCTGCTTGTTGGAGGTATGGAAAGGGTCTATGAAATTAACCGAAACTTCCGTAATGAAGGTATCTCTACGCGGCATAATCCGGAGTTTACGATGATGGAACTCTATCAGGCATACAGCGATTATAACGGTATGATGGAACTTACTGAAAGTTTGGTTACCGGCCTGGCGCGCGAACTATACAACAATTTTGATATTCCTTACGGTGAGCGGCAATTAGACTTGTCTCCTCCCTGGCAGAGGAGTACGTTTTCCGAACTCCTGTCGAAGTATGCTTCAGTTGATTTAGACGATGAAGGCGGATTGAAAGAAAAGGGCAAGGAATTAGGGATTGAGGTTGAAGGCGTTCACAAGGATGTTATTGCTGAACATATTTTTGGAGAACTTGTTGAAAAGGAATTGTGGAATCCAACGTTCGTAATTGACTACCCCGTTACCATTTGCCCATTGACAAAATCCTGTGATAATGATCCCAGCCTGGCACAGAGGTTTGAATTGTATATTGCTACAATGGAGCTTGCCAATTCCTATTCAGAACTAAATGAACCCCTTGAACAAAGCAGGCGGTTTCATGAACAAATAACTGAAGATGATAAAGAGGGAAAGATAGATGAGGATTTCCTAAAGTCACTCAAATATGGAATGCCGCCTGCAGGTGGTTTAGGGATAGGGATTGACAGACTGGTCATGATATTGACAAACAGTACTTCTATCCGGGATGTAATCTTATTCCCATTATTGCGGGAACAATCATAATAAATTAGTTTTCTATATTGCTTATTCTGTAAAATTTAATACATGACTGACAACGGTTACCTGTGTGCGAATGAAATTCACAAGGAATACAAAATAGGTAAAACATCTCTCAGTGTGCTCAGCGGAATAAATCTGGAAATAAAAGAGGGCGAGATATTAATCATTTTGGGAGCTTCGGGTGCAGGCAAAAGCACACTCCTTCATATACTGGGTATGCTAGATACGCCGACTTCCGGCCATGTGAGTTTTAAAGGTGAAAATTTAAGTATTGCTGGTCAGAAGGAATTAGCGGGCAAGAGAAACAGAATTTTTGGGTTTGTATTTCAATTTTATCACCTTTTGCCGGACTTTAATGCGTTAGAAAATGTTTTGATGCCGCGTCTGATTGGCAAAAAGTTCTTCAAGACAATATCTAAAAAAGAGCATACAGAAAAAGCAGTGCAGCTTTTAGAACGGGTAGGATTGGGCAGCAGGATAAATCATAGACCAAACGAACTCTCAGGAGGAGAGAAGCAGCGAGTTGCAATAGTCAGGGCATTGATGAATGACCCTGAGATATTGCTGTGTGATGAGCCTACAGGCAACCTCGATACAAATTCTGGAAGAGAGATTAAGGAATTAATCTGGGAATTAAATGAAAAGACAAGGCAGACCGTGGTAATTGTTACCCATGATGAAAGATTTGCAAAATCGGCAGGGCAGGTAGTCAGGATGGCTGATGGTAAGATTGTAAATTACTCTGGAAATTGAAAGGAGCATTGGTAGTTGGAACCTAAGGTATATATAAATGGAAAGTTGTATCCAAAAGATAAGGCAAAGATATCTGTCTTCGATCATGGTTTATTATATGGAGATGGGGTCTTTGAAGGTATTAGATGTTACAATGGTAATGTATTCAGGTTTTCAGAACATATCGACAGGCTTTACGATTCTGCCAGGGCAATCTCCATGGAAATAAAGTTGACCAGAGATGAGCTTAAAGATGCCGTTATAAATACCCTGAAGGCTAACAATCTAAAAGACTCTTATATTAGATTGATCGTAACCAGGGGAGTAGGAAAACTCGGCCTTAATCCTTTTAACTGCGCAGAGTCACAAATTGTAATTATAACAGATTTCATTCAACTATATTCCAAAGAGTTATACGAAAAGGGCCTTGATGCAATTATAGTCGCTACAATTCGTAATCATTCTAACGCTCTTAATCCCAATATTAAGTCCTTGAATTACCTTAATAATATTCTGGCAAAGATTGAGTGTATTAATGCCGGAGCTACCGAAGGCATAATGTTAAATAAAGATGGTTATGTGGCGGAAGGCACCGGTGATAATATTTTTATAGTGAAGAATAATGAAGTTTTAACGCCGCCTACTTCCGCAGGAATCCTGATAGGGATAACAAGAAACGTGGTTATGGAAATTGCTAAAGAAGCGGGCATGACGGTAAAAGAAGAACAACTGACACGAAATGATTTATATAACGCTGATGAATGCTTTTTGACCGGAACTGCTGCAGAAATCATCCCTGTAGCTAATATAGACGGAAGAAAGATTGCATCAGGAAAACCCGGTAAAGTTACTCTCAGTTTGTTAAAGAAATACCAGGAACTTACAACGCATTCTCCCGCTTAAGCACACTTCCCTGTTTCTTTGTAAACAGCGTTTCATAAAAGATCAGGCCGACTCCTACACATATTAGAGAATCTGCAATATTAAAGGTTGGCCAATGGTATCCCATACCCAGATGAACATCTATAAAATCTCTAACATGATGATGGAAAATCCTGTCCCACAAATTTCCTATAGCGCCTGAAAGTATCATACCAAAAGCTATATTCGGGAATAATCTGGATTTGTCGAAATTTATATAGAACCACAGGATGGCGCCTATTGCGGCTATACAAAAAAAAAGGAGGATGTTGTTTCTGCCTTGAGCAAAACCAAAAACAATACCCTCATTTTTACTGCAAACAATCCCCAAAAACCCTTTAATAATTACAAGTCTTTCAGTATCTTTAAAATTTGTGAATACTATCCATTTTGTTATAAGGTCTAGAAATACACCACAAAAAGTAACAACCAGAAACAAAGTGGCATTTTTAGAGACCTTAAATTTTATCAGTTTCCTCCTCCTGTCTCTGACATTCAATACAATTTTTTACATAAGGCAGCGCCGTGAGGCGAGCTTTAGAAACTTTTTTCCCACACTCCTCGCATGTACCGTAAGTTTTATCACCTATCCTTTCCAGAGCCTCATCTATAGCCCTCAACTCTTCTTCACCATTCTGAATCAGCCCGATGGTTAAATCACGCTCGTAATTGTCCGTGCCAATATCAGCCATGTGAATCGGCACGTTTGATAGATCTCCTGACGCATCCTGCCTTGATTTCCCCAGAGCTTCGTCTTCCATATAGTTTACGTTTACAATCAGCTTTTGACGAAGTTCCAGAAGCGTTTTCTTGTATTGTGCTAATTCGGCTGCCTTCAATTTAACTCTCCCCCCTACTTATTTAATAACCTTTAAAACATGAAAATTATACCATACTTCTCTTTTATTAAAAAGAGTATTTTGTTTAGTTGCAGTTGCGGGATAGAATATAGCTAAAAATAAACTAAAGTCAAGGGTTTTCTGATGCCCTTAAACTACCCAAATTTAGACTGGAAAAGGTCATCAAAAAAACTAACTTGATTATTTCCGCGATATATAGTATTACGTGTAAAAACATTTTTCATGAAAAACCAGACTCATATTTATCTACTTTCCAACATCAGCAAGGTATCTTAATACGTTATTCTGTTACACTAATTAAGACATTATATTAATTTCTGAAGACTATGCAAAAAAGAACACATGAAATTGTAATTGTTGTGGACTTTGGCTCCCAGTACTCACATCTGATTGCCAGGAGAATCAGGGAGCAAAACGTCTACAGCAAAATTGTATCATATAAAATAACACCTGAAGAAATCAAACAACTGAATCCTAAAGGCATAATATTGAGTGGCGGGCCTGCCAGTGTTTATGTTTCCAATGCACCACGATGTGATGAGAAAATACTTTATATGGATATCCCGGTTTTAGGGATATGTTACGGGTTTCAACTAGGCAGTCAAATATTAGGAGCCGAAATAAAATCATCAGAAAATAGAGAATATGGAAAAACCAGATGTACCATAAAAGACCATTCTTCTCTTTTTGCTTCACTTGACAAAACTATAAATGTCTGGATGAGTCATGGTGATCAGGCAATGGAGCTTCCGGATGATTTCCAATCACTTGCATATACGGAAAATTGTCCATACGCTGCGGCAAGGCATAAAGAGAAGAATTTCTACGGCGTTCAATTCCACCCGGAAGTTACGCATACTCCAGACGGCAAACAAATTCTGGAAAATTTCCTTTTCAAAATCTGCGAATGTTCCGGTGACTGGGAGATGAGTTCTTATATAAAGAGCGCCATAAATGATATACAAAAACAGGTGGGAAAAGAGAAGGTTATTTGCGGCCTGTCAGGAGGTGTAGATTCTGCCGTTGCTGCTGCACTTATTTACAATGCAATAGGCAACAGGCTTTCCTGCATTTTCGTAGACAACGGGTTACTGAGAAAGAACGAATCAGAATGTATAATTGAAACCTTCAGAAAGAATTTCAAGGTAGATTTACATTTTGTAAATGCCAGCGATAGATTTTTAGGAAAATTATCCGGGGTAATCGATCCGGAGCAGAAACGAAAGATTATCGGCCACGAGTTTATTGACGTGTTTAAAGATGAAGCAAATAAATTAGCCGGTATAAAATATCTGGCACAGGGTACCCTCTACCCGGATATCATAGAAAGCGTTTCTGCACATGGCGGCCCTACTGCCACCATAAAAAGCCATCACAACGTAGGAGCATTACCGGCAGAACTAGGGTTTGAACTTGTCGAACCCCTCAGGGAACTTTTTAAAGATGAAGTGAGAAAAATGGGAACAGAACTTGGCCTGCCTGATGAGATTATCTGGAGACACCCATTTCCCGGCCCCGGTCTTGCCATAAGGATAATAGGAGAAATTACGCAGAATCGATTGGAAACCCTCAGACATGCAGATGAAATTATGACCCAGGAGATACAATCGGCGGGACTTTACAGGAAGATTGCCCAGGCATTTGCCGTCTTCCTACCGGTAAGTACAGTTGGCGTTATGGGGGATGAAAGAAGTTACGAGAACGTTATCGCTTTAAGGGCTGTCGAAACAACCGACTTCATGACCGCAGATTGGGTAAAATTACCCTACGAAGTACTGGCCAGTATTTCAAGCCGCATAATTAATGAAGTTAGAGGCGTTAACCGTGTTGTTTATGACATCAGCTCAAAACCACCAAGCACTATTGAGTGGGAATAATTTCAGGTTAAGCGTCTGTATTCTCCCATAAGCTGCTGTGTAATCTTTCCCGGTATAGTCTTTCCTATTTGATAATCGTCAATCCTTGAGACAGGCATTATTTCCATTAATGAATTGGTAATAAATACTTCTTCCGCTTTGATTAATGTCTTAATTTTGAAACATTCTTCTCTGGCAGGAATACCAATGTTCTGACAAATATCAAGTGCCGTTCTCCTTGTTACCCCAGGCAGGATATTCGTGTCAAGCGAAGGGGTTATGACATTCCCATCACTTACCATGAAAATGTTACTTACCACACACTCGGCTACATATCCGTCTGTATTGATTACAATCGCCTCATTGGCAGACTTCTCCTTTGCTTCTTCTTTCAGCAAAATGCTTGTCAATAGATTAGTTGTTTTATGGCATGATATCGGGCACGACGTGCTCCTTCTGCACTTGGAAACAATCAGAGACATTCCGTTTTCGTACAGTCTTTTCTCATAAGAAACAAATGGTTTGACTTGAATCAATATTGTTGATTTGAGATTATTGTTTATTCCAAGCCCATTGTCTCCAGTACCCCTTGAAAGTGTAATCCTGATATAAGCATCTTGAACATTATTCTTTTCGAGCAGTTCCTTTATATTTTCACTAATTTCTACATTTGTATATTCAAATGAAATACTGAGTCTCTCTGCAGAACAACGCATCCGCTCCAGATGTTCGGCCAGCTTAAAAGGCTTCTCATTATATGAACGGAGTGTTTCAAAGATACCATCACCGTAGAGGAACCCTCTGTCACCTGACGAAACAGATGCCTCCGTGTCTGAAATTATCTTACCGTTCAAGAAAATAAATTTTGTACTTTGCATTTCTTTGATCTGTGCTTATCTGTGGCCAAAATGAAAAAGACACAAACCCTACTCAAGCGTATCAATTAGTGCCCTGGCCTTATGCAGTGTTTCTTCATACTCGTCCTCCGGATTTGAATCAGCCACTATTCCACCACCAACCTGGAAGTAGATATGATCGTCCTTTGCCAGAAATGTTCTGATAGCAATGTTAAAATCAATATTTCCATTAAAACTCAAATATCCTATTGCGCCTGTGTATACACTTCGCTTGGTGGGTTCTAATTCATCAATAATCTGCATGGCCCTCACTTTTGGCGCACCGGTTATTGAACCTCCAGGAAACGTGGCCTTTATCAAGTCGATTGAATCATACCTTGAATGAAGTTCTCCCTCAACCGTCGCAACCAGGTGATATAAAGTAGGATGTTCTTCCAGTTCCTTCTTCTCTGTTACCTTGACTGTATTATATTTACACACTCGTCCAAGGTCATTCCGCTCCAGGTCTACAATCATTGCCAGTTCAGCATCGTCTTTCTTACTTGAGAGTAAATCCTCCTTCATTTTTGCATTTATGTTTTCATCTTTATATCTGGGACGGGTACCCTTGATCGGCCTTGTTTGAATATTTCGCACTATACCCTCACTATGTTTGCCGGTACTGTCTAACGTATTTCTCAACGATAAGAACCTTTCCGGAGATGAACTGATTATGTATTTATTATCAAACCTCAAGTAACATGAAAAGGGCGCCGGATTTATCTTTCTTAGTCTCTTGTATATTTCGTAAGGTGATGTCTCTATCTGAGTTTGAAATCTCTGTGAAAGATTTACCTGATAAATATCACCTGCATTGATATATTGCTTTGCGCATTCCACGGCCATTAAATAGTTTTCTTTAGAAAAATTACTTATAATCTTTCGCTTTGCCTTGTCCCCCCTAAACCTTGATTTTTCTTCATAAGACGTATTCAATCCATTACTAATCATTTTTAATACCCTGTCAATTCTTTTCTCTGTACTTTTATTAGAATACGGACTAAAATTGACATACATCAAGTAGCATTTGTTCTCAAGATGGTCAAAACCAATAATTGTGTCATAAAAGCTAAAATACATTTCTGGAAATTCAATGTCATCGATTGTTGTATCAGGAAGTTTTTCTATGAAGTGGCATAAATCATAAGCAAAGTATCCAACGGCGCCACACGTAAATGGAATGGCCTCAAAACTATTATCCAGATGGAAGTTGCTCAACAAATTTCTTAGTTCATCAAGTGGATTCCCGACCTTTCTGGTAATACTATGGCGGTTTTGTGTCAATATGTTATTGCCTTTTGACATAACGGTAAGAAAGGGATCATACCCAATAAATGAGTATCTTCCTGTCTTTTCGTTTATTGTAGCGCTATCAAGGAAAAAGCTTTTCTGGTGTGCCTGAGTATATTGAAAGACCTTCAACAAGTCAGTGTCAGGGCCTAACTCTCTGGCCGTGAATTTCTTGTTTGTCCTGCTTATAAAGTTTGCCATAATATAAATATTTTACCAAAAAATATGTTATGTAATATAATATAAAAACTTTAAGTCAAGCATTTTTCAAATTTATTCAGTAACTATTTATATAAAATAACATGCTTATCCGGCTTATCTTATTGTTCACAGTTCTTCCATTAACGGAATTGTATCTTTTGATACAGGTCGGAAGATACCTTGGAGCGTTTCCAACTATAATGATCGTACTCATAACAGGCATAATAGGAGGTTTACTTGCCAGGAGCCAGGGTCTAAGTATTTATAGTCAAATAAGGATGGATTTGCAGAATGGAATTATTCCGACAGACCGTCTTATTGACGGCCTGTTTATTTTGATTGCCGGTATGTTACTAATAACACCGGGAATTATAACTGATGTATTTGGTTTTTCCTTAATGGTTCCCGAATTCAGAGGGTGGTTAAAAAGGAAGCTAAAGGATAGTTTCAAGCGCAAGCTTGAAACCGGACGATTTCAAGTTTACTCCAACTATCATTCAGCAGATTGGAGAAAAGATGATGATTTCTGATTACAGACCAGAAGTTTAAGTTTTACTTTTATGCTGGGTATGCCTGAGGTTCTTCAGATGCCTGAAATGCTTCTTGTTCGAACTCAGCGCCAACTGCGGAAAAGAATCTTTTCCTGACGGCGTCAGAAGTTACCTTCAAAAGAGACGTCCTGTCATTTGCATCGCCAAGTATTCCAAGATTGATGGTTCCGGCTGCCATAGTTGCATGACCACCACTATTTAATTCACCAAAAGCGCTCTGCAGAATTACTCCCAGATTAACTCTTGTATCCCTGCTTCTTGCAGATAATTGGACCTTGTCTTCATTAATTCCGAAGACAAGCACAGTATATACGCCCTCCAACTGCAACATCATTTCCGCCGCTTGTGGCAGGGCATCTCTATCACTGATAAATTCCACAAATGACGCAAGGTATGATCCCCTGATTTCTTTGTTTCTGATTGCCCTTCCGATAATATCCAGGGTTTCTAAACTCATGGGTGGAAACTCCAACTGACTCATAATAGT
>MHZA01000106.1:9082-15195 GCA_001828595.1 Planctomycetes bacterium RIFCSPLOWO2_12_FULL_40_19 | reverse complement strand
CTTACGAATTGTTTCAAAGTTTGTTAATGTTCCGCCGAGCCACCGTTCGCAAACGTAATGCATATTAGAGCGTTTTGCTTCAGCGACAATAGCGTCCTTTGCCTGCCATTTTGTGCCTACAAAGAGAATTCCTTTCTTACTGCTGGAAACCTTTGTGAGATACTTATAAGCTGTAATCAAACCTCTAACGGTTTCCTTTAAGTTGATTATGTGAATCAGATTGCGTTTCCCTAAAATAAAAGGTTTCATTTTAGGGTTCCACCGGCTGGTTCTGTGTCCAAAATGGAAACCAGCATCAACTAATTCCTGAAGACTTACTATTGGCAAATTCTACTCCTTTTTGTTTACTCTGTTTCAAAAGCGAAAGAGTTCCCTTATATCAAATAAACGGCATATGTGTCAAGAATAATTATTATAAAACCCTTTTTTCAGATGGTTTGTTAACAACTGACATTCGCTAATCTTAAATTTTTATTAATTTCTTCTTTTATTATTGTAGCAGCTTTTATAGCCTTAATCCCGTCTTCACCTGAAACAACAGGTTGTTTACCATTATTTACACAACTTACAAATGATTCCAGTTCTTTTCTCAATGGTTCCTGGCTGTTCATTTTTATTCGTTCAATTTTTAGCAGATCTCCAAAAACAAAGTTCTTAAGGTCTTTAATAGTCGAGACATCGGTATTTTCAGTAATAATAGATTTAGGGGTTAACTCAGGAGACTTTTTATAAATGATAGCTTCCTGCTTATGATAATCAAGTGAAATATAGGAGTTTTCTGAAAATAAACGAATCTTCCGCATCGGCTCAAAAGAAACCCTGCTTGCCGTGATATTAGCCACACAACCATTTTCAAATTGGATGCGTGCGTTTGCAATATCTTCTTTATCGGATATTACACTCACACCAACAGCATCTATCTTTTTTACTTTAGACTTGGAAAGATATAATATAATGTCTATATCGTGAATCATTAAGTCTAAAACTACGCCTATGTCGGCAGAACGGAACGTAAATGGGCTTAATCTGTGGCATTCTATGAATTTCAAGGAAACATCAAGTTTCTGGATTGCCTCTATAGCAGGATTAAATCTTTCTATGTAACCTGGTTGTAATATTGTAGAGGTCTCTTTACTTAATTTTATTAAATCTTCTGCCTCGGATACTGTTCCCGTCATAGGTTTTTCTACTAATACGTGAATACCGTTTTTAAGCAGTTCTCTGGTGATTTCATAATGAAACCTGGTAGGAACAACGACGCTGGCTGCATTAACTTTATTTAAGATTTCTTTGAATGAATTATAATATTTGGTATTATAACGCTGTGCTACTGCTTCACCTGTGTCTTTGTTAATGTCCACAATGCCGGCAAGGTTTACTTCCGGTATCTCAGAATAGATTCGCGCATGTTCTTTGCCGAGATGACCTACTCCTATAACCGCAATCTTTAATTTTCCCAAAGTCATTTGCCTCTTATGAATTGCTTGTTAATGCTGACCTTAAAGACTCTCTGTATCTACCCAATTTTCCTTTATCAACATTTCTAAAGAAATCTATTAGTACCTTTACTTCTGGTCTCAAGTGTTCCTGACTTTCCAACTCAGAAAGTATCTGGTTTCTGTTCAATGTTTTTGTGCGAAATAGTTGTTTAAATGCTTCTTTTATGGCATTAATACTGTCTTGTAAGAAACCGGCTCTTTCTAATCCTATTGTATTAACCTTTCGCACCTTGGCAGGATTGCCTTCTACAATCATGTAGGGTGGCACATCCTGGACAATTCTTGTGAGACCTCCCACATATGAATGTTGACCAATAGTTACAAAAGGGTGTATGCCTGCAAGCCCCATCAACTTTGCATATCTTTCTATCTTTATGTGTCCCCCCAAAAGCACACCGTTAGCGATAAGAACATTGTCTTCAATGATACAATCATGTGCTATATGTGAACATGACATAAAAAGGTTGTTATTGCCGATAAGTGTTTCGCCTCCTCCCACTTCTGTCCCTGTATTTATTGTGACGCATTCCCGAATAACGTTGTTGCTTCCTATTATGAGTTTTGTCTGTTCACCATAATACTTTAAATCTTGAGGCTCAGAACCTACTATGGCATTGGGGAATATCACGTTGTTACCGGCCAAAGTGGTATTGCCGGTAATTGTGACATTATTTTTAATAATGTTTCCATCGCCAATCCTCACGTTTTTATCTATTACAGACAATGGTCCGATTTCAACGTTTTTACCGATTTCGGCTTTTGGGTGAATTATGGCGGTTGAATGTATTTTCATTTGTCTGTGTTTATTTAGATTTGTAATAGATTTATGCGGCGTGCTTTGGCTAATTGTTTACTTGCTTTTTAGAACTTTCGAAGATTTTTTCAGCCATACAAGTGTTTAAAAAGTGTCCTGATTTAGTTGCAACTATACGAGCATGCAATGTAAGATTAGTCAGATAAATATCGCCTATAATATCCAGTATCTTATGCCTGACGCACTCATTTGGAAATCTCAACTTAGCAGGGGTCATAGATATGGGTTTTGTTATTGTACCATCCTCATGCAAGATAAGACTGTTTTCATCAGTTACTCCTCTTCCCCATCCTTGCTTCTTATATTCTTCAATAATAGTGCTTAGTCCAAATGTCCTTGCAGGCGCTATTTGAGTGCTAAAATTATTTTCTGTCATTTCAATTTCAAAACATTGCCTATTTAAAAATGATCCATTGAAATCAAGGATGTAAGAAAGAGATAGTCCCTTGTTATATGGTAAGGCTATTATGCTTGCGTCACCGTCGCTTACCTTTAATTCCTCCTGTAGATAGAAAGTATTTTTTGGTTTTTCAAGAGGTTTTGTTCCTGCACCTTTTAGCAGATGGGTAAATAAAAGAGAACTGCCGTCCCCTGCCGGCACTTCATTGCCATTAATTTCTATTTCGATATTATCGATACCAAGCCCCGCTAAAGCAGCCATTAAATGTTCTATACTTTTTACTCCTACTCCGTTCTTTTCTAATGATATCAGCCGCTTCGAGCCAGAGAGTGTTTCAACGCTTGCCGGCACCTTCGGATGGCTTGCAATGTCAGTGCGTATGAAATTTATGCCGGTATTTGCCGGAGAAGGCTTAAAACGAAGTTTAGTTTCTTCACCAGTAAATAACCCTACCCCAGAATACTCTACTATCCTTGAGATTGTTCTTTGTTGGTTGTTCAAATCTTATTTCTTGTTCTTTTCTTTGGAATATTCTGAATTTAAATGTTCAATTATACTTGCCGTAATGTCAACTGCCTTTGAATGGTACAATACAGTTCTAATTCCTATCTTAAATTGTAAGTCAGAAATTTGTCCACTCTTTAACTCCGGTTCTTCCTTTTTGATAATGAGGTCGTATTTCTCTTTCTCCCCGATTCCTTCAACTTTTTTTACTACTTCATCATAAATTTTCTCGAAGAAATCTTTATATCTTCTAAGTAACTGCCTTTCTGCAAATTTTGCATAACCTTCAAGCTCTACATTCTTTCTTTCCAACATGTCTTCATTTTTCCTTCTTGTTTCACTGCCTAAATCCAGTAGCTGTGTCTCTTCATCCAGATCTATCATTTCTTTCCTTTTTTTGTTTATTTCATTTTGAAATTCTTTTTCCATATCTTTTAGTTGCTGATCCATGTCTTTTCTTTTCTCATACTTTTCAAATACTCCACTTATGTCGACTATGCCGATCTTAAACCCTTCTGCTTCGGCATTCACGGGAATCATATAAATGGTGGTGAGACTTGCTAGCAAAACAAATACTAAGCACATAATCGGTGTTTTGATAAATAAATTCTTCATGATAGTAAATTCCTTTCCTGGTTTTTATAGAAATAGGAAATAAAGGGGTTTCTTTAAAGCCCACTTCCGCCAAAATTAAATGTTATAGTTTGTTCATCATCTTCATCTTTTCTTATAAATGGGAATCCAAAGTCAAGCGCAACAACTGAATTTCCTAGAAAAGGCACGCGTACCCTGAAACCAAAGCCCAGTGAGGCACGCAGGTTGTTGAGGTTTATATCATTTATATCGGTATCGGCTTTTCCTGCATCTATAAAAAATGCACTTCTGATCATTTCACCGTAAACAGGCATGGTGTATTCAGCTGTTCCAATTATTAATACTTTGCCGCCGATTTGTTCTCTTGATACCGGGTCGACAGGTCCCACACCCCTGAAGCTAAAACCCCGTATAGAATTAGAGCCCCCAGCAAATAGCCTCTCAAATATCGGCACATCTTCATCTGTGGTTGACTCAACTACACCGAAGGTACCTCCGTATGAGAGAACATGTTTACCCCAATTAGGAAAGTCAAAAATGGTATGATATCTTTGCCCTCTTGCTATAAACTTTACTATGTCAACATCAAGTCCTGAGACTTCTAAAGATGAAGTAATTTCATAACCTTTGGTGGTAAAGAAACGGCTATTCCGCCTGTCTAACACTGCGTTTAGTTCCAGGCTTAATTTGGAACTGCTCCCTTCTATATCTTTTACAGTTTGAGGTGCATTACTGTCAATGTTTTGTATTCCGATTACTTCGTAGTTTGGGGTAAGTGTTAACCTTAATCCCCTGAGTACTTGCTTGCCAACACTTATTTTTCCTCCCTTTCTTTCCTCATCATAATCTTCCCTCGCACGCCTGAGAACATTAGCGCTAAACCCCAGACTATATCCTGTATCGTAAACAGAGGGGTTTTGAAAAGAAAATAATCCTTCAGTTCTTTGAAATCCCGGACTAAATCTTAATGTTACTACATGTCCTGCACCACGAAATGCATTGCCAGAAATAAAGTCTTTCCAGTCTTTAGGCAGGTCAAATATATCGAAGTTTTTATCAGTATATGAAACATCTGCAAAGAGGCCGGCGTTAGCGCCGAATCCTCCGCCAAATCTTAATATTCCGGTCCTTCCCTCTTTTACATTGACGATTACGTTTTTAGTATTATGTTTTGTGCCGGGTTCATAGCTTATGTCAGTCGGTGTTCCGGATTCAGAATCGAAGTATCCTGTGCCTGTCAATCTTTCTTCGCTGATATGAACTTTTTCAGTATCGAGCCGTTCTCCAGGAAAAAAGAGTAATTCTCTACGAATAACAGTGTCTTTAGTCTTGTCATTACCAGAAATTAAAACTTTTTCAATGAAAAATCTTTCATTCTCTCGAATATCATAAGTTATATCTATTTTGGGTTCAACCTGTTTATAAGTATAGTCAGTTTTCACACTTGCGTTAATATAACCTTGTCTGCCATAGGCCTTTTGTACGTTTTGAGTGTCTTTTTGAAGAGATTCCGGCAGGAAAGCGCTCCCTTTTTTTAATTCAAGCATATTTCCTATTTCGGTGTTAGTAAAAAGTATATTTCCTTTTATGTTTATAGTATCAACATAGTATCTTTCTCCTTCATCTATTAACACATTCAGGAACACCTTTGATGAATCAGGGCTGTATTGCTCTTTCCATTTTACATCGGCATCTAACCACCCCCCACTTCCATAAAATGCCTTTATTCTTTCTATGTCTTCATTAAATTTATCTTTATCGAATCTGCCCTGGAAAAAAAAACGAGGGAATTTCCTTTCTTTAGTAGAAATGATTTTAGAAAGTCTTTTATCAGAAAAAGTTTTGTTTCCTTCAAAGCCTATTTCTTTTATGTATACCTTTGATCTTTCCTGGATATTGTATGTTATATCAACATAACCATCTGTTCTTTTTTCTTCACTCTTGACATCAATAAAATGAAAGCCTTTTCCCTGGTAAATCTCTCGGATTTTATCTTCGCCCAGTTTTAGTAGATAGTGTTTTAAATAATCGCCTTCTTTTAGTTCTACGGCTTCTCTGAGTTTTTTTGTTTTAACCTTGGTATTACCTGCAAAATTTATATTTTTTACTACAGGTCGTTCAAGTACAAGGAAAATTATTTTAATCCCATCTTCATATGGCTCTACCTCTACTTCTATATTGTCAAAGAAACCCAACAGCCAGATAGCATCAACATCCTGGCTTATTGCTTGAGGGTCATAAAAGTCTCCCTCATTAGTTTTTATGGCAGCTTTTATTGTGTTGCCGCTTATTCTGTGATTTC
>MHZA01000106.1:0-9073 GCA_001828595.1 Planctomycetes bacterium RIFCSPLOWO2_12_FULL_40_19 | reverse complement strand
TATTCTGTGATTTCCTTTAAATTCAAACTTCTTTATGATAACCTGGGCAGTTTCGCTTTCCTGTGCATTAAGTGTGCTATAGTTCTGTAGCGGAAGAAAAACAAAGAAAGCAACGCCTATAATTATGTATTTGCATGACATAAGTTTAGTACACATCTGATGGAGTGTAGTCTTTAAATCTTAGAATGTTCCGCAGAAAAGTAAGAATTATTTTACCAGTGGGCCCATTTCTCTGTTTCGCTATGTTAAGGTCAACTTCACCCTCTCTTTTAGTTGGGTCGTAATAGTCTTCTCTATGTAATAATATAATCACATCAGCATCTTGTTCAATTGATCCAGATTCCCGCAGGTCAGACATTCTAGGCGTATGCCCTTCTCGTGTTTCTACCGAGCGGTTCAATTGGGAAACAGCAATCACCGGCACCTCTAATTCTCTGGCTAACGCCTTCAGACCCCTTGAGATACTGGAGATTTCCTGCTGTCTGTTTTCGGCTCTTCTCGCCTCCATCAATTGCAGATAATCAATAATAATTAATTGAATACCATGTTGTAATTTAAGACGTCTGGCCTTGGCGCGCAGTTCAAGGAGTCCAAGTCCCGGAGTGTCGTCGATGAAAATTTCCGACTCTGATAAATCACCCATAGCCAAGGAGAGATTTGAAAATTGGTCATCGCCAAGTTTGCCTGTACGCAGTAAATGCGCATCAATTTTTGCTTTAGAACACAACATATTTTGCGCTACTTGCTGGGCCGACATTTCCATCGAGAAGATTAACGTTGGTTTTTTCTCTTCTGTACCTACATATTCCGCAATATTTAAGACTAAACACGACTTCCCCATACTTGGCCTTGCGGCTATAACTATTAACTCAGATTTCTGGAGACCCGAAGTTATATCATTCAGGTCACGAAAACCGGTTGCTAATCCGGTTAGCCTACCCTCTCTATCGTGTAAATTGCTTATGTGGTCGAAAGTATCGTGGAGTATGTTGAATAGTTTTATTGTTGGGGAAGAAAATTTGCGTTGTGTTATGTCAAATATTTCTTTTTCAGCTATGTCTAAAAGTTCGTCTGATTCCAAAGAGTCGTTGTATGCTTCCTGTTGAATTTTTGCAGTGGCCGCAATCAAATCTCTTTTTATTGTCTTTTCCCGGACAATCTTTGCATAATATTCTACATTTGAGGCTATCGGGACTGATTCTTCCAATTCCATCAAATACTCAGCGCCACCTACCTTCTCAAGTAAAGATTGCTTTTTAAGTTGATCTTTCAAGATGACAAGATCAACAGCGTTGTGCTTGTTATATATGTTTATAATGGTGTCAAAAATATGTTGATGAGAGGTTTTGTAGAAGTTGCTTGTACTTAATATCTCTGTAACAAGATTAATTGCTTCATTATCTATTAACATAGAGCCTAAGACACTTATTTCTGCTTCTATATTAAAGGGTTGTGTTTTGTCTTGTATTAGTCCTGTTGTCATTGTTTTTACTTTAGTATGTTTGCCGTCTTAAGAAAGGTAACCAGAACAGGATATCTTTTGTAGTTAATTTTTGTCTGTTTCCGGGTTGTTTTCAGAAGGAGTTTCAGATGGTTCTACCTGGTGGTCTGCTGACTTTTCAGATTCGCTGACAATCCATACTCTACATTGTGCTTTAACCTCAGGATGCAACATCACAGTTATATTGTATAGGTCGCACTTCTTGATCGGTGTTTCGAGGATTATCATATTCTCATCTATTTGATACCCTTTTTCAGACAGTGCTTCTGCGATATGGTTAGCATTTACAGAACCAAAAAGCTTTCCTTCTCTGTTTGTTTTGACAGTGATGGTGTACGATATACTCGAAATTTCATCTGCTAGTACCTGGAGGTCTTTAATTTCTTCTCTTTGCTTTTCCTCATTCTTTTTTCTTTGAAACTTAAGCTGTTCAATGTTTCCATGGGTTACAATTGTTGCAAACTGTTTAGGCAATAGGTAATTTCTAGCATAGCCATTTGCCACATCAACTACATCCCCAATCTTACCTAATTTGCTGATATCTTTTTTTAGTAATATTTTCATGTTGCGAAAGGTCCTATGGCTTTCCTCACCAGACAAGCTGATTAACAATAATAATTAGACTATGATAAAATATATTTGCCCCTGTTACTTTAAGTGAAATTCTTATAACTCAAGACAACAATGTCATGTGCCTGGCTCTTTTTATGGCAATTTTCACCGAGCGCTGGTGTTTAGTGCAGTTCCCTGAACGTTTTTTTGAGAGTAGTTTTCCCTGGCTTCCAACAAGTTTTTGCAAATAGTGCATGTCTTTGTAATCAATCTCGTCTACTCTCGACCTGCAAAAGCGGCATTTTATGGTAAATTCTTGATATTTCTTTTTCTTTTGTGATGTCTCTTCGGTTTTTTTTCTTTTAAATTTTCGTTTCATCGAATGCAGTTCTTTTTAAAGTTGTTATAAATGTTAACTATTAAAATGGTATTTCTTCATCGTTAATATCTGTTGGTGTCGCAGATTGATTGTTGTTGAACTCTGTCGCATCAGAGATATCCGGCCCTTCACCTTTTCTTGTTTTACTGCCTATAAATTGGAAATCCTCAGCTACTACACGCAAGGAATTACGCTTTTGACCATCTTTTGTTTCCCATTGCTGAAATTGCAGTCGTCCTTCGATAAATATGGGATTACCCTTACTAAAGTATTCGTTTATAACTTCGGCGCGCCTGCCAAACATATTTATGTCTACATAACATACTTCCTTTTTTTTCTCTCCGTCTGCACTCTTCCATTCCCTGTTAGTAGCAATCCCAAAACTGGCAATTGCTGTACCGCTTGGTGTATATCTCAGTTCAGGGTCTCTGGTGAGATTCCCAATTAAGAAGACTTTGTTAAGGTTTGCCATATTTCTTTTCTTGAGAGCTTTTTATTTAAATCCGCGTACAGAAGACCACACTACTATCCCTATTCAGACGCTACCGGCGCATGGCTTGCGTCTTCGCTTATAATAGTAGCAGATTTTTCTTCAGATTTCGATTCTTTAATTTTATCTGTCTTGACTATCAGGGCCCTTAAAACATTGTCTGAAAGTTGCAAATCTCTTTTTATGTGTAAGATTGAGTCTTCAGGCGCATTAAAATATACCAGTAAATAAGACCCCCGCTTGTGTCCTTTAAGTTTATATGCAAATTTTCTCTCATCCCACTTTTCACTTTGAAGGATTTCGGCTCCTCTGTTTTTCAAGAGATCATGTACTTGGTTGACAGTCCCTTCCCAATCCGAACCGGCAACAGTGTCACTAATTATGAACATACCTTCATATAATCTCAAGATTATTTTCCCTCCTAATTAACCATACTCATACAATTACTAATTCCAGTTGTAATCCAATAATTTATTGCCTTACATGCTTTGTCTAAAGCGTCTTGAATCGCATCATTTTCTTCTCTTGTGAACCGTGCCAGGACAAAATCCTTCGTGTCCTCAGAAAAACTGTTTCCGATACCGATCCTTAACCTGGGAAACTGTGTGGTTTTCAAATGATCTGAGATCGATTTCAACCCGTTGTGTCCGCCACAGCTTCCTTTTTCCCTAATTCTAATTCTCCCCAAAGGCAGATTAATATCATCCAGAATTACAAGTATTTCGTTCAGGTTACAACCATGTTTTTCTACTATTTTCTTTGTAGGTACACCGCTTAAATTCATGAATAACTGAGGTTTTACAAAAAGTATTTCTTCCCCTTCAACAAGACATTTGCTTATGATAGCATCGCGATATTTCTTTGTAAAACTTACATTGCAACCTTTGAGAAATCTGTCTATAATCATAAATCCAACGTTATGCCTGGTCTTTGTATATTTTGTCCCCGGATTTCCAAGTCCAATAACAATTTTCATCAATCCTTATTTTCTGCCTCTTCCTCTTTTTCCGGTTTACGAGCGCTTATTATTTCTGGTTCGGTTACCAATTCTTCTGGTGTTTCCTTTTCTTCTGCAGCAAAATGGACCGATACAACAATGGCGTCGGGATTGCCTAAAGCTTTAGCATTTGCAGGAAGCTCTATATCACTTATGTGTACAGTATTTCCAATAGCCAGTTCTGAAATATTGATACGAATATTTTTTGGGATTTCTGTAGGAAGACACTCAATCTCAATTTCCTTCATTGCGTGGTCTAAGATGCCTCCAGCCTTGACCCCTTGTGAAGTTCCGTATAATACAATAGGTACATGAGTTGTAACTCTTTCTGTTAAAGCAATCCTGACAAAGTCAACATGTAATATTTTTTTACCGAATGTATCAAATTGTACATCTTTAATAATTGCTATCTCCTCTGTACCATTCCACGTCAGATTAACCATTTTCACCTCGGTATCAAGTGCTTTGGCAAATTCATTTTCGTTCAGCAGGAGCTTCAGATTTTCCTGTTTGTGTCCATACAAGATAGCAGGGATTAAGCCTGATTTTCTGTTTTTTCGTGCTTTAAGAGAACCTGTGTCTTTTCTTATTTTTACCTGTAGTTGTTGCGTTTCCATTTGATTAATTATAGTTATCTTTAAAAGGTTTTAAAAACTGAGAAAATTTTCTAAGAGAAAAATTAATAATTTACTGTTCAGTGAACATTGAACTAATTGACGTATTAGTATGTATTCTCTTTATCGCTTCGCCTAAAAGATTTGACACGGTTAAAACTTTAATCTTTTCGCCTAAGCTTTTTGCATGTTCGTTCAAAGGTATAGTATCTGTTACTGCTATTTCCTTAATTGGAGCGTTTGCCAACTTTTCGGCTGCAGCGCCGCACAGTACCGGATGGGTTGCTCCCACGTAAATATCTTTAGCTCCCTTTTCCTTCAACACCCTTGCCGCCTGGCATATAGAGCCTCCGGTAGCAATTAAATCATCGATTATGATCGCATTTCTACCTTCTACGTCACCGATAACAAACCCAACATCTGTTTCCGCCGGCCCATACCGTCTTTTATCAACTACTGCCAGTCTAATGTTTAGGTGGTTTGAATATAACCTTGCTATCTTTATTCCACCCACATCAGGAGACACTACCACAAAATTAGATAAATCTTTTTTCCTATAATAATCCGAAATGACAGGGAATGCAAGAAGATGGTCCACCGGTATATCAAAAAATCCCTGTATCTGGGCTGCATGCAAGTCCATTGTAAGTAATCTGTCTGCGCCAGCTTTAGTTATAAGGTTTGCAACCAGCTTTGCCGTAATTGGTACCCGGCCTTCATCTTTTCTGTCTTTTCTTGCATATCCATAGTAGGGCAAAACCGCAGTTACTCTGGCCGAAGATGCCCTCTTAAAACAATCAATTAATATTAATAATTCCGTAAGGTTGTCGTTTACTGGCGGACAAGTAGGCTGAATAATAAATATATCTGACCCACGAACATCTTCATTCACCTTGACGTCTATTTCACCATCCGGAAATCTTCCTACAGTGGCATTACCAACTGGAATTGAAAGATAATCACACACTCTTTTTACAAGTGCCCGATTTGAGTTTCCAGTAAAGATTTTTATGTTATTTAACGTATCTATACGGTTCTTTTCGTCCATCCTAATTGAACTCCGGTAATTTTCTATTTACACCAGTATGCCAATCTAAAGCCTTCCCCGTAGTTTATATATGGACTAATACATCGGCCTATTCCCACAGACGCCTGATAAAATCTTTTGCATGTACGGTTTTAATATGCGCACTCTTGCCAGCCTGCTGCCGGTATAACGGCCACAGTTTTCTTGATTCCAGTTTAAGAATATATGTAACTGTTTATTTCAATTACAGTTAACAATCTTCTATTTTGGAATTGGCATAGAGGAAGAATGTTATCAAAAAAAAGTATTCAATGCAAGAAAAAACCAATTATTCCAAAAATTGAATGAAATATAGTAATTTACGCTTAAATCAATATAATACTATTATATATATTTAGCTATGTTTGCTTAGGATATTATTACAAATGTGCATATAAATTGAAATTGTTAAATTACTTTGAAACGATTTATTTGCGTTTGTATAATTATTAAAATATTTTGTCTGCTTTTGAATAGGAAAGAGGGGTTAAAAATGTTCAATATTGGTGATATTCTAATGTTTGATATTTGTACTGTATTTGGAAAGTTACTTATTGCAGCGATTTTGGGTGGATTTATCGGGTGGGAGAGAGAAAGACGGGGGAGGCCTGCAGGTTTGAGGACACATCTCTTGTTATGTGTAGGCGTTACCCTGATGATGCTGGTCTCAGAACATATTTTTGTTAATTATCAGAGTTACAAAAGCGATTCAGTTCTTAGAATAGATCCTGCCAGGATTGCGGCCCAGGTTGTAACAGGCGTAGGGTTTCTGGGAGCAGGTACTATTATGAGATTTCGGACAAGTATAAGGGGATTGACTACTGCGGCGTCTCTGTGGATAGTTTCAGGTATTGGTCTGGCAGTAGGCTGCGGATTCATCCTGCCCGCTGTCTTTACAACCATTATTGCAATTACGACCTTAATTTTACTTCCTAAAGTTGAAGGAAAAATGAAGAGAGATAAATATACGACGATAAAAATGTTAATTTCCGGCCAGGAACACTTCCTGGACAATATAAAAAGTATTCTTGAGAAGAATTCTGTAAAATTACAAAATTACAGGTTTGAAAAGGATATTCAGAAAAACGAGATTGTGTATGACATAAACGTCAAATACAAAGATGAAAAAATGTTAGTACTTGCCTCTGACGATATGACAAAGACATTCAAAGACATAAAGTGCTTCGGTTGGGAATAACAGTTCAGCCACCACAGTGTGCACAGTGCAGTACAGTTGCACCAAAAGCAGGTAGCAGGCATAAAACAACAGGATGTTCCATACTGAATATTTTACCTTGTTTAATAAATACCGGATACTATTTGATAATTTTGTTTTGCTCAGCAAAACAGCCATAAATTAGCGATGGAAAGGAGCTAATTTACATGAAAAGAATTCTTATATTTCTCATTCTTTGTTTTACGCCTTCATTCATTTTGCTGGGCGCTTCGGATTCACAACAGGTTCTCGAAAAACTGGATTCTCTGGAAAAAGTAATTTCTGATTTGTCATTCAGAATCCTTGCTTTAGAAAAGAGGATTATCTCACTTGAAGAAAAAATCTTTCTGGAGGCAATCAGGACACCAAAACAGCCCGGAAAGATTCCTGAAAGCTTTGAACAAGCTGCTGATAATTTTTCCATAGAAAACGTTACTTGCGAGACTCACTATAATGATACAGTTTTTAAAGGTAATGTTACAAATAATACAAATAAGGATTTCAGGTATTCACTTTTTAAGATTACGGTTTATGGCAAAAATGGTTCTGTTGTGTCAAGTAATGATTTTTATATATTGAATATAGATATGGGAACAACAAGAGCATTTGAAGCAACAATACATGGCTTTAAAAAGGAAGAGTTTGAGCGATACGAAATCGAATTTACCAAAGGTTCTTAAGAAATGTAAAATATTCCAACTACCGTAAATTATCGATCAAGCTGGGATTAAACTCTTGACGTCATGGAAACCCTTTAGAAGGATATGGAAGATTTGTGCCAAAGAGATCAGTGATTAATGTTTTAGGTGCTTGATTTTGCGATTATGAAAAACTATAAATATAATTCCCATTTATCCTAAGCATCCGAGAATCAGGTATGCAAACTCTAAAGTGTTCATAAGTTTATTTAACCGTTAAAGGCTCATCCACAAGTAAACCGATTTCCTCATCTGTTAGATAGCATGCAGGATCCGGTTTCCACTTATCACCATAGTATGCCTCTGCACGCGCCCTGAAGTTTCCGCCACATATATCAAGCCACTTACACATGGAACAGCGGCCTTTAACATAATGCTTTTTATCTTTTAGTTTTGCCAGGAGAGAATTTGATTTATCCTCCCAGATTTCTCCGAATTTTCGTTCACGCACATTCCCGAATGTATACTCTCTCCAGAATTGGTCAGCGTGTACGGCGCCGTCCCAGCTTATACAGGCAAGTCCTTGCCCGGAGCTGTTTCCCTCGTTCCACTTCAACAGTTCAAGCACTTCCGCCGCCCGCTTTGGGTCTTCCTTAAGCAATCTCTGATATATGTATGGACCGTCGGCATGATTATCTACCGTCAGAACCTCTATCTTATTTCCGCGATCATGAGACTCCTTCGTTTTGTCTATAATCAGGTCAACTACGTTGCGGGTTTCCTCATGTGTCAAATCCTCTTCGATCAACCTGGAACCTCTGCCTGAATAAACCAGATGATAAAAACAGACCCTTGGAATCTTTTCTTTTTCAATCAGTTCGAATATTCCGGGAATATCCTGGGCGTTCCTTTTATTAATAGTGAAGCGGAGTCCTACTTTTATCCCTAATTTCAGGCAATTCCTGATTCCCTGCAGTGCATCGTCAAAGGCTCCTTCAATACCGCGAAATTTATCGTTGGTTTCCCTTAAACCGTCAAGGCTTATCCCAACATACGAAAGCCCGAACTTTCTTAATTCTTCTGCTTTTTCTTCGGTAATCAGGGTTCCATTTGTGCTTATAACGGCTCTTAAACCTTTATTACGGGCGTACGTTATTAACTCCATTAAATCTTCTCTCATTAGAGGTTCGCCCCCTGAAAAGAGAATTACCGGCGCGCCGTATTCTGCAAGGCCGTCAAGCATAGCCTTTGCCTCTTTTGTATTTAGTTCACCCGGATATTCAATATCCTTTGATTGAGAGTAGCAATGTATGCATTTTAAATTGCATCTCTGCCCGACATTCCATACAACTACGGGCTTCTTATCCCTGGAAAATTGCAAAAGGTGTGAAGGCAGTTTGTTTGAATCCCTGCCATACCTCAGTGCATCGGAAGGTTCAACGGTGCCGCAATACAGCTTTGAAATACCAATCATCTTATCACCTCAAATATCGTTTCTTTAGGTTTATAGCATTAACTAAGAAATATTTTACTCCGTTTAATCCAATGAGTCAATGGGTTTCATTTGTCTGCCGCCATCTTTGTGACTACTGCCTGTTCAATCTCTTTGAGTAACTCAGG
>MHZA01000105.1:4275-6174 GCA_001828595.1 Planctomycetes bacterium RIFCSPLOWO2_12_FULL_40_19 | reverse complement strand
TAAAGCGGATAACGAAATGTTTCCGTCCTTGTTAAACTTCCATCGTAAATTGGAGTTCCGTAACCGGTAAAATGGACTTCTCCCTCGTATTTACTTCCCACAGCCTGAAATATCCTGAAATTCTTAGTAATAAATTCGTTCAGTTCCCGGGAAGTCTTACACCGAAGGTATCCATCCCTAAAAAACTTTAAAGTTTCTGTTTGTTTTTCAGGAGTAAAACCTATTGAACAAAAGGCATTCGGGTAAGATTTGGCTCTGTTAAAGAATTCAATGCTGTTCATTATCGAGTATAGCAAGGTTTCTTTGTCATAATCATCTCTAAAATCAGGAAATTGATTTGGATCTGTAATTTCAGACAATCCGACTCCCGGTTCTATCGGCGATAAAAGTGGTTTCTTCACTGTGGTTGAACATCCTGTCTGTAAAATTATCAATAGAAACAAAACTGTCAGTAAACTGTTAAGTTTATTATTTATTGATTTCATAAATATATTACTCCTTTTCCCAAAGAATTAAGATGGTCATGTTTATTTTGACTGTATGAGTTTTATAATGTGTCATTGCGGTTTTGGTTTAAGATAATCTTTTTTGCCCTTTCAGTTTAACCCTTCCTATTACGAAAAGTGTAACTGCCGCCGTAAATACCAGTATACTGGCATTTTGTGAGATTGTCAGGCCATCGAAAAGAGGTGGATTGTCATCTCTGAAAATCTCTACAACAAAGCGCATTACGGAATATAGTGCACAGAACAATAAAGTGATTTCCCCATATCTCCTGCGATGTTTAAAGAGGGCGTTTATTATAAAGAATATCGAAAGATTGCCCAACGCCGAGTATATCTGGGTAGGATGAATGGGAAGTGAGCGGCTATCTGACACGCTTACCAGCCCCAGGCCAAGATGGTGCAGGAATGCAGGACTTCCATCAATCAGAGAGTTTGCGTCAACGGATTTGGGAAAAGTGACCGCCCATAGTAGGTCAGGACTGCAGACATCGCCCCAGCAGCATCCGTTAAGAAAACACCCTATCCGTCCAAAAACTACTCCAAGTGGAAAAGCGTATGCGACAATATCAATTGTTTTCAATACGGGATGTTTCTTGATCTTTGAGTAAACAATTATAGCTGCAATAGAGGCCACCAGACCTCCGTAAAAAACCAGTCCTCCTTCATAAATCTTAAAGATGTCCAGAATGTTGTATTTATACGAATCAAAATTCTGGATTACATAAAATGTCCTGCCTCCCAGGATACCGGCAAAAATCGTATATATTCCCAGGTTGGACATATCTTCCGGGTTTATGCCTTCAGCCTTTGCCTTTATTCGTGCAACAAAGACAACTACCAGGAAGCCCACCATAAGCATGAAGCCATAAGCGTAAATGGGGATTGATATGCCGGTATACGGGATTGGTATTTCAAAGAGAGTTCTAATCATCGGAGTCAGGAATTGGGGTCGGAGAGAACCTCCTTAATCTTATTCTTTTCGTCCATCAAGACTATTTTCGGTTTCCAGTTGCGCGCCTTGTCATCATCAATAAGACAATACGAGATTATTATCACCTTGTCCCCCGGTACTGCCCACCTCGCGGCCGCTCCGTTCAGACATATAGTCCCTGAGTCAGGTTCTCCCTCTATTACGTAAGTTTCAACCCTTGTTCCGTTATTGATGTTTAATACCTGTACCCGTTCGTAGTGCAGGATATCTGTCGCCTGCATCAACGTCTTGTCAATTGCTATACTGCCGGTATAGTTGATGTTTGCATCAGTGACCGTTGCAGCATGAATCTTCGATTTGCACATTTCTCGATACATGTCAGTTCGCCTTTAATAAACTTTGCCAACGTAGCGGAAACCTTCCTGCCCGAATAGGTACAGGCGGGCAGGTTTCCATACTATG
>MHZA01000105.1:0-4243 GCA_001828595.1 Planctomycetes bacterium RIFCSPLOWO2_12_FULL_40_19 | reverse complement strand
CCATACTATGCAGTTTATTCACTCTAAAATTATGTTATCTATTAATCTCGTGTTTCCAATCCACACAGCCACAGCAGCTACAGCCTTTTCATTAATCAACGAAACATCTTCAAGCGTATGTGCATTAACTATAGATATATAATCTGTCCTTGTATGTTTTGCCTTCTTAATGATGGAGGTCATTTCTTCTATAATTTCTTTTGCGTCCTTTACATTGGAGGCAAACATAGATTTGGCTTTTAATAAAGAGCTGTAAATACAGAGTGCGCTCCGGCGCTCTTCAGGATTTAATCGCTTATTCCTTGAACTAAGGGCAAGGCCGTCTTCGTCACGCACTGTTGGAAGCACCTTAACATCAATTTCCATATTCAGGTCTGCAACCAGCTTTTCTACGACAACGCTTTGTTGATAGTCCTTCTGGCCAAAGTACGCTTTGTCCGGTTTAACTATATTGAAAAGCTTTGTTACAATTGTAGTTACACCATTGAAATGTCCCGGCCTTAACCTGCCGCACATGGTATCCGTAAGCTTATCCTGAGTCACATAAGTGCAGAACCCTTCCGGATACATTTCATCAGTACAGGGTGCAAAGACTACATCCGCATTTTCTCTCTCTACAATCTCAATATCCTTGTCCAGTTGGCCAGGATAGTTATCAAAATCCTCTTTGTTATCAAACTGCGTGGGGTTCAAGTATATGCTTACAACAAGCTCATCATTCTCATCCCTTGCACTACGCATCAGGCTTACGTGGCCTTCATGAAGCGCACCCATTGTAGGTACAAACCCAATGGATTCCTTCCTGTCTTTGATCGAGAATACCATTGTCTGCATCTCACTAATTTTTGTTATGACTTCCATTTAAAGATATCAGTCTTTTTTCACGCAACCTGGCTTCTCTTAAGTTGAAAATCAATATTAACAATAACATATTTTTTTGTCAAGTTTTACATTAAAAGTGAGTTATGCTCGTTTTTAACTTGAGATATACTTAGATTAGTTATTATAATACCACTTATTAGTTAAACTTGTGAACTAATCAGGAATAAAATCAACTTGTAAGGAGGTGAAATAAAAATGGAGAAACAAATGACTAAAATTCTACAATTACTTCTTGTTCTGGGGTTTTTGGTTTTTACAATGCCTCAGGCCTTTTCTCAAGAGCAAAATAAACCGAATTGTTCTTTCTGCGAACTGAAAGCAAAAGGCGCCGAAAAATGCCAAAAATGTCTGTCTAATGAAAAAGGTAAATGTCCCCTGCCGGATAAAGAATCCGGTTGTAGCGATAAGGATAAATGGGAAGTGTATAAAAAGCTTAAGCATGGCCCTTACATAAATATCACAGTACTTGAAAATCTGATGGAAAGTAATGTTCCCATGGTGCTTCTGGATGCCAGGTCAGGAGAGTGGGATGATAAATCCCGAATCCCAGGCGCTCGAAGCTTAAATGATAAATCTACCCGAGACGAAGTTAATAAAATAATTGAAACCAAAGACACCCTGGTGGTCACTTATTGCTCCAATTTGAAATGTGGTGCAAGCAACAAGCTCTATATTCATCTCAAAAAACTGGGCTATAAAAACGTCCTTGAATACCCCTTCGGTATTCAAGGATGGCTGGAAGCCGGAAACGATATTGAAAAGGAAGAATAATACTGAGATAACAGGGACAGCGACTGTTCTAAATAAGAAACCGGTCGCTGTCCCTGTTTTAGGCAAACGACAGAGGATGATTCCCCCCTCCTGTTTTGCGTGTTTTGTAACGCTTTCCGTGTTTATACCTTTGCAGGCGGAGTTGACCGCATGCGGCATTTACATCGTCACCCTTCTTCTTCCGGAGGGTTACAACCATACCGTTCCTTTCCAGTATATTACAGAACATTTCAACCGTTTTCCGGTCAGGGGGTCTCAGTTCACATTCCTCTATGGGATTAAGTGGTAGTATATTGATAATGCATCGGATGCCATTGAGCAGCCTGGCCAGTGCAGTTGCGTCCTGTACGGAAGAATTGATTCCCTCTATCAGCGTATATTCAAAACTGATATCTCTGTGAGTGGCCCTAAAGTATTCCCGGGCGGCTGCAAGAATATTTCTTATACTATTTTTCTTGTTAGATAGTATTATGCCTGACCTGGTTGAATCATCAGAAGCGTGCAAGGATATCGCAAGATTGATCTTGAGTCTCTCGCGGGCAAGCCGACGTATTCCGGTTACAATACCGACCGTTGATACCGTGATATGCCGCATACTTATTCCCAGTCCCCAGTCGGCATTCATAATCTTTAGAGACTTGATGACGTTGTCGTAGTTGGCAAGCGGCTCCCCAATTCCCATGAAGACAATATTGGTCAGGGACTCATTTTGATGGAGATGGTTTTTGATATGAAGTGTTTGTTCAATGATCTCTCCTGTATCAAGGTTCCTTTCCAGACCAAGTTGTCCGCTTGCGCAGAAGCTACAGGCCATGGCACAGCCAACCTGTGTTGACACACACGCGGTGACCTTCCTGCGGTTCCTTAACAGTACACTCTCAATGATATTTCCATCAAATAAACGTATCGCTAATTTCTCTGTTCCATCGATAGTTTTTGCGACGGTATCTACTTCAGTCTGGAAGAGCAGATTTTTCTTTTCCAGTTCCTCTCGTAATCTTTCCGGCAGGTTGTACATCTGCTCAAAGGAGGTTGCGCCCTTCTTGTAAATCCATAAGAGTATTTGCCTTGCCCTGTAGACGGGTTCTCCGATAGACTTACAGAGTTCCTGTAGCTCTTCCAGAGACATGCCCGTAAACGACGTCAAGTGTCTGTCTTTCATAATACTTAATGTGATAAAATTATTCAGTTACATAATAAATAACTCATCATTATTGTCAATAGCCATTATAAAACAGGTATCTATAGAATTTTGGGAGAGCTATATTTGTTTTAAACTTGACTATATAGGAGTTTCCATTTTAAATATATTGTATTAAAGGCTTTAGCCGTTTTATATTATGTCTGTAGCGGAGGGTTCCCACCCGAACGCCCGCCTGCCCGCCTGTACCTATTCGGGCAGGTTCTGGCAGGTACAATTTGGTACGGGTTGGTATAAATCGCTCAATTTAGATATCAATAACTTTTATAATCAGGAGATAAAAATTGAAGTCATTTGTTATTTCCATAGTAGTTTCTCTGGTTTTGATAGGTTGCGGTAATGAAAAGGCACATAATCTCGTCTCTGAAGAGCAGGCTGAAGTTACCATTTTTGAAGGTGAGACACATTTTGAAAACATCAGGCAGCTTACTTTCGGTGGGGAGAATGCCGAAGCTTACTTCTCTTACAATGCCGATAAACTTATCTTCCAGTCAACACGTGATGATTTAGAATGTGACGCAATCTTTACAATGAATGTCAATGGCAGCAATGTTACCATGGTATCATCTGGTAAAGGCGCGACTACCTGTTCGTTTATTGCCCCTGACTATAAATCTATAATTTATGCTTCAACACATCTGGGTGGAGATGAATGCCCGCCTAAACCGGATATGTCGAAGGGCTATGTATGGGCGTTATATAAAAGTTTTGATATTTTTAAGGCTGATCCTGACGGCTCCAATCTTGTCCGTCTGACTGATACACCCGGATACGATGCCGAAGGCGTTTATTCACCCGGAGGGGACAAAATCATTTTCACGTCTGTCCGTACCGGTGACCTGGAACTGTTCCTGATGGATCCGGATGGTTCCAACGTGAAGCAGTTGACGGATACTCCCGGCTACGATGGAGGCGCTTTCTTTTCTCTTGATGGTGAATGGATATGCTGGCGGGCGTCAAGGCCGCAGGGGGAGGAACTTGCAGACTATGTGGATCTCCTCAAAAACGGCTTAATCCGGCCCAGCAAACTTGAGATATATGTTATGAATCTGAAAGACCGCAAACCGATACAGTTGACATTCAACGGCGCCGCCAACTTCGGCCCTTATTTCCACCCAAGCGGTGAAAAAGTTATTTTTGTTTCCAATATGGATGATCCGCAAAAACGGAATTTTGAGATGTATATGGTTGATATAAAAACCAGAGAAGTTGAACGTATAACATATAACCCGACATTCGACGGTTTTCCCATGTTCAGTCATGACGGAAAGAAACTGGTCTTTGCCTCAAACCGCAACAACAGCAGACCGCATGAAACAAATATATTTATAGCCGATTGGGTGGATTAAGGTAATAAGTTCACCGCTGAGATTGCAGGACGTAAAGAAA
>MHZA01000104.1 GCA_001828595.1 Planctomycetes bacterium RIFCSPLOWO2_12_FULL_40_19 | reverse complement strand
AAGATTTGTACGGGAAGCAAAAATATTAGAGATGCTTATGAGGCAGAGAGTTCCTGAAATAATAACATACTATGGATGCCTTGCAACACCTTATGGAGTTCCTGTCCTGGTTGAAGAATTGGCAGATCATAATCTCACTTTATTAAGGAGAAGAAAGTACAAAGAAGATTTTCCTGAAGCCTTAATGGACTCTGTAATTGAAAGAGTAGCTGTGGGATTGTCGGCTGTTCATAGTTTAGGTGAAGGACATGGGTATTTACATAGAGACATAAAGCCTTCGAATATATATTTGTTTCATGGCGGATTGGCTAAACTTGGTGATTTTGGAAGCGCGGGATTAAATATTCAGGGGAGAATGGGAGATCCTGAACTTGGAAAAGGCACTTCCTCCGGGGGAGCCCATGGAACACCAAATTATTCCGCACCGGAAACGTTGGGAAATAGGAAAATATATAGCGTAAGCAGTGATATATATTCTCTGGGTTGTGTCGGGTTCTATTTAATTGCAGGCAAAACACCATTTGATGATTTAGGACTGGAAAACAATTTTGCGGAATTAAAGAATGCAAAATTAGGTGAGTGGGGATATGATGGTTATATTGATAGAGCTATAGAACAATTGGTAAAAAGAAAGAAAGTATCTGATCATAAAATAAAAGCTGTCAGAAAAGCTATGGACCCACATCCTGCAAATAGACAAAAATCAGTTAGCGAGCTTTTATTAGAGTATCAATTTGAGGCAAAAGAATCAATCCTGAAAAAAGGGTTTGAGAAAATCCAGGATTTGCTTACCAGGACATTCGATACAAATAGTGATGCGACTCCAATAGAAATCGTGGATGCTTTCTTATGTGAATACGAAAAGATGCTAACGCATATACAAAAATACAATCTTAGATCTAACATACCTGAAAACGCAAGGGACCTTTTAGGGCAAAGAGCTGATAAAGATTATGAAAATTTGCGTAAATATCTCAGGATAGAAGATGGCCGGGCAAAAATAGACTTGCCTTCCAGAGAAAGATCAGCAGAAAGAAAAAAGTATGTACAGGATTTATTTACATTGCTTTTCTGTTGGGGAAATAGCGTTAAAGATAAATTTATTACAGATAAAACTATATCAAGGATTAAGCCTGGTGCAATGAATAAGGATTTTTTCGAAAGATGGTATCAGGTGTACTTTAAATAAAATGATAGAAAAAGTTGAAGATGTCGAACTGACCCCAAAAAGCGACCTTGGGAAAGTCTTTCACTGTCTTTATCTTCTCGTGATTGACTAAATAAATAGCTTGACAATATTATCATATAAGAGTAGCATACTTGCACTTACACAATTTATGTCAACATGTAATCAATTCCAACGTAACTAACCAGGGGCCACGGTAATCACCAGAATAAGAGCGAGATTGTAACTTACTGCAAAACAAGTTATAACGAAATACCAGACTGTTATAAGAAATATTAAGAAAAATGTTTTTATAAATAAGATTCAAGGGATCTGCCTTTCGAATCGACTTGCCCGTACCATTATTTATTTTTAAACCTAAGTTTATATAAATACTATGCTTGTTATGAATCAGATTGTAGGCGCTGACGGATTTAGTATCATGAATAATCTGCGTTTGGTTATTATTGCTGCAATTTTCATTGCTATTATCGTTGCTTTCTTCTTGAGCAGGATTGTGAGAAATCGTGGAACGATAAAACGAAAATATATGCAAACAACTAATCCATATGATGATAGTAGCAGTGGAAAACGACATGCTCCCAGTGTTGTAGACGACTTTTATAGTATGGAAGATGCCATTAGAAAAGAAAAAGCAGAAAAAGGTACGGCTGAATCCGGAGTAGAAAAAGAGAAGGAATCAGTTGATGGTCTTGAAAAGATTGAAACGGATATGAAGGATACAGAGGAAGATGTTACTACAAAACTTGAAGCTGACATACAAGATGTAAGGAATGAAATTACTACAAAAATTGAAGGATTAATTTCAAAGATAGAAGAGGGAGAAAAAGATGTTGTAAATAAGGTAAAAAACGTTATTAATGCAAAAGTTCAGGAGGCATTAATTAAAGGTAATGACAGGGTTAGTGAGGCGCTTCAAACTCAAAGAAATTCAACAGCTTTGGTTTTAGAAAAAATAGTTGATTCTTTGCGCATGGAAAAAGCGCAAGCAGGCATTTCACCTTCCGATGAGTCAGAGAAGTTAGTTGAGAAAAAGGTAGGATTTGAGGAAGCAGCAGAGAATAAAGGTACTTTGGTAACATTGGCAGGTTCTTTAGTTCAAGAGGCATTAAATAAGATCAATGGCAGCATTAGTGAGGCGCTCCGAGCTCAAAGAAATTCAACAGCTTCGGTTTTAGAGGAACTGATTAATTCTTTGCGTACGGAAGAAGTACCTGCCGTCATTGCGCCTTCTGAAGAAACAGAGGGAATAGTCGAAGAAAAGGTAAAATTTGAGGAAACAGAAGAAAGAGATTTGGAACTGCCAGATGGAGATAAAGACATTTTGGAAAAGTTGGCCAGATCTTTACAGATGAGGGAAAGGTCTGTTGGCATTTCCTCTTCTGGTAAATCTAAAGTTGTGGCTGAAGAAAATATACTGCCTGAGGAAATAAAAGAGAAAGAGATACCACCTGAAGCTGAAGAAGAGATAAAAGCGGAGGAAAAAGAACCTATTGGGGCAATTGCTTCATCAGGGGAAGTTGAGGAAAATATACAAGATAAAGCGGTAGGAGAATCGGCTGATTTTGATATACAGGAATTTTTGAAGGAAGAGTCTGTTGGTATTTCACCTTTTGATGAATCTAGGGAAGTGGTAGAAGAAAGAAAGCTGAAAGAGGCTGTTGCTTCATCAGAAGAGATTGAGGAAAAGGAATTAGATACATCTGAGGGTGAAGAAACAAAAGAGAAAGAGCAAGAAAAAGTTACGGGAGAATCCGTTGATTTTGATATACAGGAGTTTTTGGAAGAATTAGGAACCCCTCCTTCTGGAAAAGACGTAAAATCTGAAAAAGGATAATACCAGCTTAAATGGCTCGTAAATGTGATATAATAATTGAATAATTCTATTTAGGGTATAAGACTTCTATTTCTGATTTTGGTTCACGAACCATTAATTCGTTTACAGCTTTTATTGGATCTTTATCTTCAAAAAGTACATTGTAGATTTCTTTTGTAATGGGCATTTCGACGTTGTATTTGTTCGCTAATTTGCAAACCGATTTTGTAGTCAATATTCCTTCCGCTACCTGATCCATCTCTTCCCGTATTTGGGATAATTTCTTGCCTTTGGCAATTTGTTCGCCTACAAAACGATTTCTACCGTATGGACTGACGCAAGTGGTTATTAAATCTCCGAGTCCCGCAAGCCCTGAGAATGTGTCTCTTTGACCTCCCATCGCAACTCCCAGACGCATCATTTCTGCCAGCCCTCTGGTTATCAGAGCAGCTTTTGAATTGTCTCCAAAACCGAGTCCGTCGCAGATTCCCGCCGCAATTGCTATGACATTTTTAACTGATGTCCCGATCTCAACACCTATTACATCATTATTTGTGTAAACCCGAAACCGCTCTGTTATAAAGATTTCCTGAATTCCTTTTGCCAGGTCCATATCTTCGGATGCAATCACAACTGTAGTTGGTAATTTCCTTGCTACTTCTTCTGCATGACTTGGTCCCAGGAGTAGTGCGATAGGTTGTTCACCTAATACGTCTCTAAGTATTTCACTGCCGCGCATGAGTGTGTCGTTTTCAATACCTTTTATTACGCTTACGATTGGTGTTCCGGGGACATAGTGATTCTTTAATGGTTTAATAGCCTTCCTGACATAAGGTGTTGGTATAGCGACGACTATAAGATTGGATTCCAGTTGTGCATTTGCAATATCTGAAGTTATGTTTAAATCAGATGGAATTTCGATGCCTTTGAGATATTTCCTGTTTTCTCTATGTTTCTTTAGAAACTCAACATAATCGGGTGTTGATCCCCAGAGAGTAACGTTGTGTCCCTTACTGTGTAGTAAAATCGAAAGTGCAGTTCCCCATCCTCCTGCGCCCAGGACTGCTATTTTTTTTGTGGTTTCCTGTTTGCCCATAGAAAGTTTAATTCATAATATTTTGAGGTGTTGAATAACAGATTGTTGGTTTCAGGCAGGAAAAAGCTCTGAGCAAATATTTAACTTACTAAAACTGTGTCGTCACTATAGATCGGGAAAGTGGCGCAAAATTCTACTACCTCACTTTTAATTGCCTTTAATTTGTTATTATCTTCACGCCCATTGAGTGCAAGATCCGCCCAGTTGGCAATCTGGCACATTTCGGCTTCTTTCATACCACGTGTTGTAACTGAAGGAGTCCCCATTCTTATTCCACTCGGGTCGTTTGCAGTTCTTTTATCAAAGGGGATCATATTTCTGTTCAGGATAATGCCTGCCTTTTCCAGGGTTTCCTGCGCTTCAGTCCCTGAGATATTTTTATTTGAAAGGTCTACGAGGAAAAGATGATTGTCTGTGCCTCCGGAGACTATTTTATAGTCTCTATTTTCCAGCTCACTTGCTAATTTCTTTGCATTTTTAAGTGTTTGAATCTGACATTCTCTGAATTCTTCTGTTTTAGCTTCCTTAAATGCTACGGCCTTTGCGGCGATTACGTGCATTAATGGCCCGCCCTGGATGCCCGGGAAAACAAATTGATCTATTTTTGAAGCATACTTAGACTTGCAGAGTATTAAACCTCCTCTAGGGCCTCTGAGTGTTTTATGTGTAGAAGTAGTTACAAAGTCGGCATAAGGTACCGGGTCCTGATGTACTCCTGCCACGATTAAACCTGCTATATGGGCAACGTCCGCCAGGAAAAGCGCACCTGCTTCATCTGCAATTTCTTTAAATTTTGCAAAATCAAGTTCCCTTGGATAAGCGCTGGCCCCTGCTATTACCAGGTCGGGATTGGTTTTTCTCGCAATAGCCCTTAATTCGTCATAATCAATATATCCGGTTTCTTCGCTTACTCCATAAGTTATCTTTTCGTATAATTGCCCTGAAAAATTTTTCTTGAAACCGTGTGTAAGGTGCCCGCCATGTGAAAGATCCATACTCAATATCTTGTCACCTGGGGTAAGCGATGAAAACAACACCGCCATATTTGCTTGAGAGCCGGAATGTGGTTGAACATTAGCATGTTCTGCTCCAAAAATATCCATAGCTCGTTCAATGGCAAGTTTTTCGGCTATGTCTACTTTTCCGCATCCTGCATACCAACGCTTGTCAGGATAACCTTCAGCGTATTTATTAGTCATTATTGAACCTTGCGCCTGCATTACGGCAGTGCTGCAATAATTTTCTGAAGCAATAAGTTCAATGTGACTTTGTTGTCTTTTTATTTCGTCGTGAATTACCGCAAAAATTTCAGGATCAGTGTTTTTTAAGTTGTCCATAAGATTAAAAATCCAATTAAGTAAAATAGTAAAGTAAAAAAAGACTAAAAGGGTTGCTACTTTTAAAAAACTTGTCGATCTAATTTAGATCAGGTGTAGGGTGGATTAAGGCCCTTAGGCCGAATCCACCAAAAATACTAAAGAAATTCAATAGATTCTATTTACCGATTTTCCATTTCAAATATGATATGAGGAAATCATCAATTTCACCATCGAGAAACGATTGTGTTTTAGGGGTCTCTTCTCCTGTTCGCAAGTCCTTTATCATTGTATAAGGCTGGAGAACATACGACCTTATTTGATGGCCCCACGCAATCTCTCCTTTTTCATCATATGCATTTGCAATCTCTTTCTCAAGCTCTTTTTCTTTTAATTGATATAATTTTGACTTTAACATCTTTAAGGCCGTGCTTCTGTTTTTGTGTTGAGACCTGTCATTCTGGCATTGTGCCACTATACCGGTTGGTAAATGTGTAATCCTGACCGCAGAAGATGTTTTATTGACGTGTTGACCCCCGGCGCCGGATGCACGGTAAGTATCGATTCTTAAATCTTTTTCGTTAATTTCTATGTCTATCTCAACATCTATTTCAGGAACTACGTCAACTGCAGCAAACGAGGTGTGACGTCTGCTGTTGGAATCGAATGGTGATATGCGAACCAGGCGGTGGACACCAATCTCAGACTTCAAATAACCATAGGCGAAATTACCCTTGATAAGGGTTGTTACCCTCTTGATTCCTGCCTCATCACCTGGCAAAAGATCGATAGTCTCCATGGAATAATTATTTTTTTCTGCCCACATACTATACATTCTTAATAACATAGAAGTCCAATCACATGATTCTGTGCCTCCTGCACCTGCATGTATATTAAGATATGCGTTACAGCAATCATTTTTGCCGTTTAGCATCATGCGGAATTCCAGTTTTTCCAGCTTTTGGGCAAATGATTGCAGGTCTTTTGCAATTTCCGTTTCTAATTCTTTATCGCTTTCGCCTTCATCATCAGCAAGTTCTGATAAATCAACGATATCATTAAGCGATTTTTGCAATTCATGAAAAGGTAAGGTCAATTCTTTTAATGTCTTAAGTTTTTGTATGGTCGACTGCGCCTTTTCTTTATTGCTCCAGAAATCTGTACTTTCTAACTGCCTTTCGATATCTTCCTGTTCTTTTTCCCTGGAAGTCAGGT
>MHZA01000103.1 GCA_001828595.1 Planctomycetes bacterium RIFCSPLOWO2_12_FULL_40_19 | reverse complement strand
CGGCATGTCCTTAAAACTATGCAAGGCTTCTTCTATTGTAAGTTCGCCTTTTTTTACTTTTGTTAAAAGTTTCTTGATAGAGTTATCGTCCATATTTAGTACTTTATTACTCCTGATGAGTAGAAGTCTAAAGACTTCCGCTACATTTTATCTTCATAAAAATGAAATAGCCACTCAATTAAGATAAAAGGCTGAAGCCTTAAATCCAAAAAACTTAAAATTGAAATACCTACAAAATCAAACTACGGTATTGCCTCAACCTCAAACCCTGCAACCTCTTTTTCGCCATACTTATGATATGCCAGTCCTGCTACCATGGCCGCATTGTCCATACACAATTTCTTTGAAGGATAATAGAGTGGTATATCCCGTTGCTTTGCCGCATCTGTAAGTTTTTGCCTTAATCTTGAGTTGCAGGCAACTCCGCCACCCAGAATTATGCTTTTAACAGAAAATTTAGTTACGGCAAAAATAGTTTTGTTTACCAGGACATCAACAACTGCTTCCTGAAAACTTGCCGCGATATCTGCAAGTTCCCGGTCTTTTAATCCCGGCTTTTCCCCGGAATCCCTTGAGTCCTGGCCCAGGCAATGATACAAGACAGCAGTTTTAACTCCACTAAAACTGAAATCAAGAGAGTCCTTTTTCAGATAAGACCGGGGGAACGGAATCGCTTTCCCGTTTCCTTTTTGTGAGATAGTATCAATCTCCGGCCCGGCAGGATAGCCTAAACCTAAAATCTTACCAACTTTATCAAACGCCTCTCCCGCAGCATCATCAATAGTCCCTCCCACCTGTATATGCCTCGTTTCACTTTGTGTCAGGAATAAAGAGGTATGTCCGCCAGATACTACAAGGCTGATTGCCGGATAATCAATATCTCCATATTCAATCTTACTTGCATAAATATGTGCATGTAAATGGTTGATCGTTATAAGCGGAATCTTCAATATCCAGCTCAACGTCTTGGCTGCCGTAAGCCCGATTAATAATGCGCCTATAAGGCCCGGTGTGTTCGCCACCGAAATTGCATCTACATCACTTATCTTAATATTAGCCTCTGTAACAGCTTTGTCAATCACTGTTATAATCGTATCTGTGTGCGAGCGACAGGCTATTTCAGGAACCACACCCCCAAATCTCGAGTGAAGCGCTTGTTGGGATGCTACTATGTTTGAATGTACCTTTATACCGTCTTCCACTACAGCAGCGGACGTTTCGTCACAAGACGTTTCGATACCCAGGATTATCATAGCATTATAAAAATTTCTTAACGGAGTTTATTGGGAATGGATAAAAATTCTAGAGTCGTATGTATGTTTATTACAGGCCTAATCAGTTTCTGTTGTTTTGGCATAAACCCTTATGCCTTTCAATACGTCAATTGCCCTGGAAAGTTGTACATCAACAAATTCTCCTTCATCCTTACTGTCTTCGATACCTTTAATAAATCCATTTTTGTCTTTCATGCGTATGTCTGTAGCGTTAATCCTGATCAGGTACTTATGCAGTTCTCTAACTTCATTTTTTGTAAGGTTCACCTTTATATCCGGTTCAATGCCTAATTCATCAATTAAAATTCCGGATGGTGTGTAATATTTTGCTGTTGTCAGCTTTAAGGCAGAATCTTTATTTTCTATTGGTATCAAACTCTGGACGGAACCTTTGCCAAATGTTTTAGTTCCCAGCAAGAGTCCGCGTTTGTGATCTTTGACAGCTCCGGCAACAATTTCCGAGGCGCTGGCGCTGCCGCCATTGATTAATATTATCAGTGGGAAATTGTGATACGTTCCTGATACATGAGCTTTATATTCATGTTGCTGTGACTTGTGCCTGCCCTTTGTAGATACTATTAGCCCTTTTTTAATAAACTTATCCGCCATGTCCACTGCAATATTCAAGAGACCACCCGGATTAAATCGCAGGTCCAGGATTAGGGATTCCATTCCCTGTTTTTCTAATTCTTCAACTGCACAGTCCAGGTCGGATATCGTATTGTCCTGGAAACCGGTAACTGCTATGTAGCCAATTTTACCTTCTGCATCAACAATCCTTGTGCCACGCGTACTTTTAACATGAATTTTTGCCCGTTCAACAGTTATGTCAACCGGCTCATTTTCTCCCTCATGCACAACGGTTATCGTAACTTTCGTATGAGTTTCGCCGCGGAACATATCAATAGCCTCGCGAATTGAAATGTCTTTTGTTGATTTTCCCTCGATTTTGATTATTTTATCTCCAATAAGCACTCCTGCCCGAAAGGCCGGTGAATCAACAATAGGTGTCAGGACAGTTAGAAACCCGTCCTTTATAACGACTTCAATACCCAGTCCATCAAATACGCCTCCTGTTTCGATCTTCAGCTCCTCAAGATGTTCTGAGTCAATAAATTGGCTATAAGGGTCTAAGCCGGCAAGCATTCCCTTATAGGCGTTCTTGAGCAATGCTCTCAATTCAATTTCGTCAACGTATTTATTCTGTATTTCCTTTATTACGTTTATGAATTCTTCAAAATCCTGATAATATACATCCGGATCAGGTTTTTTCTCTGCCTGTGCATGCAGATAGCATGTATTTAGAGAGAGAACAATAATTACAATCCAAATAAAACTAAAACAACTTCTTATTCTTAACACCAGAACCACTCCTTATTTTAAGCACTTCAAATTTGATTGCCTGCCCCGACCCGTCCCCGCCAGAATGATTGCCCGCCTGGATGAATCCGTTCGGACGGGTCGGGCTGGCGAACGGCAAGGCCGGGCGGGCTGCGTCGTTCGGACTGGCGCCCCCCCCCTTACTTTTATTATGCATGTAACGGAGGTTTCCCCACCCGAAAAACCTGGCACCCGCCAGAACGACCTTGTCGGGCTGGGGCGGGCATACCTCTGCACACAACCACCTTTCCTCGATTTGGTGGGCAGAGCCGGGATCGAACCGGCGACACCGGGATTTTCAGTCCCGTGCTCTACCGACTGAGCTATCTGCCCTGGAATATCTTGTATCTGAATTTCAAAAACATTGCAAGAAAACAATAGGTAGTGGTAATTCATAGATTACCACTACTTTGTTAAGACCTTTTTAACGTGCCTGTTTACAAATCTCATTTTATCCCGTTCCAGTTGCCGTTTCAATTCATCAGCATTTTTAAATTTAGTTTCTTCTCTCAATTTATAAAGGAATTGAACTTCCAGATCTTTTCCGTAAATAGATTCATTAAAATCAATTATGTGAACCTCAACTACAGGTTCATCATTTTGTGTATTTTTTTCAAATGTAGGACAATTTCCTATATTAGTTATGGCGTTGTATTCCCTGCCGTCCAGGTATGCCTTTGTCGCATAGACTCCGGAAGGAGGTTTTATCTCATGGTGTAGATTTAAGTTGGCAGTAGGAAACCCTAACCCTTTGCCGCGGCCAGAACCTTTTATAACCATGCCAAATACTGAAACACGCCTGCCCAGCATTCCTTTTGCCTTCTGCAGGTTGCCTTGTATAATTTCTTTGCGTATTGTAGTACTGCTTGTTATTTCGCCTTCGAATTCTACAGGATCACATGTAATTACTTCAAACCCATATTTTCTCGCAAAATCACAAACCATTGATGCGTTACCCCTTCTATTCTTGCCAAATGAACAGTTAAATCCGAGAACGACTACCCTGGCACCGAGCCATTCATGAATTATCTTAGTGATAAAATCTTCGGCGCTGATTTCCGCAATTTTCCTACTAAATTCCAACACAACTGATATATCAACGCCCAGTTGCTCAAACAATACCAATCTATGTTCAAGTGAAGTAATGCAAGACTGTTGTTTCTGTGAAAGAAAGCTTTTTGGATGTCGGTCAAAGGTTAAAATTACTGATTCGCCGTTTCTTTTGTTAGCCAGATTTATAGTTTTTTGAATAACCCTTTGATGGCCTAAATGTACGCCGTCAAATACTCCCAATGTAACAACCGGCCAGTTAAGTCTTTTTTGTATCTTTTTAATGCCAAAAATTGTATCCAAATTTATCCTCTCAGCCCTTGCTTTTTCCTAATTGAGCTTTTTTACTTATCCAGGATTCCCATTCAGTGAAAAATGCCAATTGCTTTTCCATGAGATATTGTGTCATTATTGATACCTTATCTTCCTCAAATTTCTTCGGATCAACTTTCTTTCTGTCTACGAGCGTTACTATGTAACATGTTTTTTCGCCTTTGTCTTCAACTGCAATGGCTGACCCACCAACTTTCAAACCGAAAACCGTCTCAGCTATTGTTGCTCTTTCCTGCTCCAATATCTCTGTATCATCATCTTCGCTGATAATTCCGGGTCTGCTAATATAACCTGTTTCTATTATTTCTATTTTACCCGTCGCTTCTTCAATAAATTTTATGCCTTCCTCAAAGGATGTTTGATTAATTATCTCAAGGCATTTTTCTGCAAGCTTTTCCGTCTCTGCAAAAGCCTTTTCATAACGTAGGTCCCCGGCAGCCTTATCACGGGCTTCTTCATAAGGTGGTGTGTGCGGATCAACTTTTTCAATCACTCGAAATATAAGTCTACCCTCCAAAGAACTAAGCGGAGGAGAAGGGTCATTTATCTCCCTGTCAAATACCTGTTGGGGGAATTGCGGCAGGTCTATAATCATTTCTTTCAATTCGTCTTTTGTGAAATAGTTCGTTCCATTATTCTGGTTTGTTGGAATGACGTATGAAAGGCCATGTTTCTGCGCAAGTTTAGAAAAACTAATAAACTCTTCTTTGTCAATATCTTCATATATATCATTATCGGCATCAGCAATCAGTTTGTTAACCATGGCATCGCGCTCTTTGAGTAATAAATTATTTTTTATTTGTCCCTTCACTTCATCAAAAGGTTTAAATTCTGATACAGAAGTTTCATCTGATTCCTTACCTTCGGGCTTTTCTTTACTTTCTGACGTATCTTCGGCTTCTTTTCTAAACATAAGCTCCTTTTTGTCTTCATAATATTTATGCATTTCTTCGTCAGTAATATTAATCTGTTGCTCTACTGTATCATTCCTCGCCATTATATATTCTATCTTAACCTTTTCAGGTTCTTTATAGCCCCATGTTCCTTCTGCTGCATTCGGGAAGCGCTCGCTGTATTTAGTGTAAAAAGATTTAATTTCGTCTTCATCGGTTTCTACATGACTGATAAAATCTTTGGCCTCAAGGGCTGCATATTTGACCTTTACCTTTTCGTTTTCCTTAATATATCTCTGAAGCGCCTCGTCTCTGGTAATCTTTATTGAACTTTTTAAAAGGTATTGAAGTTTTCTGATTAAAAGATATTCCTTAATAGTCTGTTCAAACTGAACCTCTGTCAAATGAAATACTGAACCGAGCATACGTCTGTATCCATCCTTGTCAGCAAAGGCAAGCGGGTCGACAGGAAAGAAATTTTGTATCTCCTGCGCAAGTTCATCTTTAGTTATGAATATACCCATCTTCTCAGCCTGGCGAAAAAGCACCATTTGCCTCCAGACCAGTTGAGCTGCATTCTCTTTAGAATCCCTGAAAAAGATACTTGCCCATCTGGTTGCAGTATTAGTAAACTGTTCTTGCGTGATTCTTTCACCAAGGATTTCCCCGACGGCAGGTTTTGGTACCATATATTCAGCCGCCGGGCCAATGCCCCATATTACCATCAAAAATACAACTAGAATACCTAAGAGTTTTTTCTGATTTCTTCTAAACCAAGTTGTTGCTGCCATATATACCTCACGTTATATTATTATATTATATGTTAAGTAATCGCAGGAAACTCTTTATTAATATGAATTTTCCGGATTTTTAAGTAAATGCAATTTCAAATTATATAAAGCATCGTAAAAACTATCAACAAAAACTTTAAATTGGAAAAGGCTTGACACTTGCCACCACCTTTGTTTTAATTTTTAACCTTTGGCAACGGTTATTAAAAACGTTTTATTTTTACAGGAGCGAACTTTCATTGTTTAAATACGGCAATGTAATTCTATGGTCAAAAACCTTGTAATAGTAGAGTCTCCGGCAAAAGCAAAAACCATTGAAGGTTATCTTGGCAAAGATTTTACCGTAAAATCATGTTTCGGCCATGTCAGGGACCTCCCTAAGGCTAATGATGCCATTGACATCAAAAATGGTTTTCAACCTACATACGAAATCCCTAAAGAGAAAAAGAACGTTGTAAGAGAACTAAAAAAATCAGCAAATAACGCAGAAATAGTATGGCTGGCGACTGATGATGACCGTGAAGGAGAAGCGATATCATGGCACTTGAATGAAGCGCTTAAATTGAATGATAAAAATACGCGTAGAATCGTTTTCAGTGAAATTACAAAACAGGCAATACTTAGTGCCATCGAATCACCAAGAAGTATTGATATAGATCTTGTCAATGCGCAACAGGCCAGACGGGTTCTGGACAGACTTGTAGGATTTGAACTCTCCCCGATTTTATGGAAAAAAATCCGCCGCGGTCTTTCTGCAGGAAGGGTTCAGTCTGTGGCGGTAAGAATGGTAGTAGAAAGAGAACGGGAAATTGAGCAATTTGACTGTCAATCATTCTTCAAAGTCAGCGCCGAGTTCTTAGTTAATACTAATAAAGTGTTAAAGGCGGAATTGTCCGAAAGGTTTTCCTCCGAGAAGGAAGCCCTGGACTTCTTAACCAAATGTATTGGGGCCGCTTTCTCAATAAATGATCTGGAGAAGAAACCGGGGCAGAAAAAACCGGCTGCCCCCTTTACCACTTCTACATTACAACAGGAAGCCAGTCTTAAGCTCGGATTCTCGGTTGCGCAGACTATGACCCTGGCGCAACGTTTATACGAATCAGGTAAGATTACATATATGAGAACTGATTCTGTCAATCTCTCAAAATTGGCTATGGACAGCGCTGCAAAAGAAGTAACTTCCGTATACGGAGCCGAATATTCAGAAACAAGGCAATACACAACCAGGTCCGGTTCTGCCCAGGAAGCTCACGAAGCCATCAGACCCACAGACTTTTCAGTAAAAAGCACAGGTAGCGACAGAAACCAGAAACGCCTCTATGAATTGATATGGAAACGGGCAATTGCTTCACAAATGGCCAATGCCAGGATAGAAAGAACCACTGCAACAATAGGCATATCTACTGTTTCACAAACCATGAAAGCCACAGGTGAAGTCATTACTTTTGATGGATTCCTTAAGGTCTACTTTGAAACAAAGAACGAAGAAAAGGAAGATGAGGAAAACAAAGAGATGTTACCGCCCCTGAACATTGGACAAGAACTCAGCCTGGACAAAATGAAGGCTGTTGAACGGTATACAAGGCCGCCTGCCAGGTACACGGAAGCAAGCCTTGTCAAGAAACTTGAAGAGATGGGTATAGGCAGACCATCTACCTATGCACCCACCATTTCTACCATACAAAAAAGAGGATACGTTCTCAAGGAACACAGAGAAGGCAGGGAGAGGCAATATCAGGAACTGATCCTGGCAAACAACGAAATTAACACATACACAAGAAAGGAAATTACAGGCGCAGAAAAAGCAAAGCTTTTTCCAACAGACGTAGCAATGATAGTCAACGACTTCCTCGTTGAAAATTTTCCAAGAGAATTAGATTATTCATTTACAGCGTCAATAGAAGAAGAATTCGATGATATTGCCACCGGCAAGCTGGCGTGGGACAAAATGATCGGCAAATTTTATAGAAGTTTCCACGAAAAGGTAAAAACTACGGAAGCAATAGACAGATCAGAAGTAGGCACCTCAAGAGAACTTGGCAAGGATCCCAAAACAGGCCGAACCGTATTGGTCCGGTTAGGACGATTCGGTCCTGTGGCACAAATCGGAACTACTGAAGAACTTGGAGAAGAAAAGCCTAAATATGCCAGTTTGCTAAAGGGACAGATGTTGGAAACCATCACATTTGAAGAAGCTTTAGACTTATTTAAACTTCCAAGAGAAGTTGGAACCTATGAAGACAAAGTAATAACTGCTGCAATTGGCAGGTTTGGACCATATATCCGGCACGATAATAAGTTTGTCTCCTTAACAGGTGATGATAATCCATATACTGTCGTACAGGAGAGAGCCATTGAATTAATAGAAGCCAAGCGTAAAGCTGATGCTGAAAAATTCATTAAGTCATTTGACGAAAACCCTGATGTGCAAGTTCTAAACGGACGGTACGGGCCTTATATAAAAGTTGGGAAAAAGAATGTCAGAATACCTAAGGACAAAGAACCTAAAGACCTGACTCTTAAGGAGTGCCTTAATCTTGCCGAAAATGCTCCTGAAAAGAAAAGAAGAGGGGGAAAAAGTAAGCCAAAAACTGTCACTAAAAAAAAGAAGTAAATACCGTGGTTGAAAGAAGGGCTAATATTTCAAGGTAACATAACCTTTTGATTTGACAAACACAGAGACAGACATGCCTTTCTCAACAAACCCATTCAATACTGACTGGAATTCATTAGCTGAGTTAACTTCACTGGAACCAACTTTTAATATAATGTCACCCGGCAATATCTCCGCTCTCTCTGCCGGACTATCACTTACAACGTGCCTTACAAGCACTCCATGCTCTTCCGCCTTTTCCAGCGGCAGGTCTTCAATCACCAAACCAATGCTGAGACTTGCCTGCCCGAGAAACGCCTTAACTGTTACGTATTTTTTCCCTGACATACCTTCAGGCTGCTGGTCAATTTTGATTGTCAGCAATTTTTCTTTTTTATCACGAATGACTTTTACCTTCACTTCACTATCAACCGTCGAGACCCTGATAGCTTTCTGCAGGTCGTCTGCATTTAAAACCTTGCGTCCGCCAAACTCAATGATGACATCTCCTGGAAAAATTTCTCCTTTGGACGCAGGGGTATCTTCCCACACCTCAGATATGAAGGCTCCCTTATCTGAGTCAAGCTGAAACCTTTTCATCACATCACTTTTACTGTTTAAATTCAGATATGAGGCAAGGTTATCACTTATATCCTGAATCCCTACGCCAAGGTAGCCTCTTAAAACCCTGCCTTTTTCGATAAGATCGGATATAACTTCATTTGCAATTTCTATAGAAATCGCAAACCCAACTCCCTGAAATCCACCTGTGCGTGTTGCGATAGCAGAATTAATACCAATGATTTCACCGCGCAGATTCACCAGCGGACCGCCACTGTTACCCGGATTAATCGCTGCGTCAGTCTGAATGAAATCCTCGTATGCAAAAGGTTTCGCAAATGGTGTAACATGTGTTCTCCCTATTGCGCTTACTATACCCGATGAAACTGTCTGACTGTATCCAAAGGGATTACCAATGGCAATGACCCAATCTCCAACCTTCACACTCTTTGGATCTCCAAGAACGGCTTCCCTGAGATTGTCACACGGAATCTTCAAAATTGCCAGGTCGGTGCTTGCATCCTTACCAATAACGGCAGCATCATACTTATCTCCGTTACATAACGTAACCGTTATCATCCCGTTTTCAGAACCATCTATGACATGACAGTTAGTAAGGATATATCCTGTCTTTCTTACTACGATTCCGGAGCCAAAACTTGGTCTATTAGAATCCGGGGATTTTTTACCCTTTTCCCTGGGATGGGAAAAAGGTGGAGATATTTCTTCGTGGGGGTCGGTAGAAGTGCCGTAAGCGCCTTCCGCCACAATACTCACGACTGAAGGCGCCACCAAAATTGAGACCTTTTGGAAAATCCGTATAAACGGATTCACAATTTTTTCCAGTTCTAAAATATCTTTTCTTAATTCTTCCACTTCATCTTCCGCACATACCCTTTGATTGAGGAAAAGCAAAAGAATAAAGCAAACTATTATTTTAGAACCCGGCAAATTCGCAATTTTTATATACATAATTACAGCAAATTGTACCAAAAATATCCCTGTTTACAACAAATCATTTGATTTTTGAATTTGCCTTGATACTATTTGTTCCGGTACTGTAGCGGAATGCGGAATGGCTTCCTGTCCGTCAAACAAACCGTCGGGTAAAAAGGTTTCCGCTACGTCTTAATTCAATAGTATAGGAATTTCCATTTTAAGTCTGTTGGAGTTAAGTCTTTAGACTTTTAATTTAATAACATTGGGTTTAGACGGACAGGATACTAATATGAAGAAAGGTAAACTTATAGTAGTTGAAGGAACTGACGGGAGCGGGAAGACTGTTCAAACCTGTCTTCTCGTGGAAAGACTGTCTAAGGAAGGCTATCAGGTACAAATGACGGATTTCCCGCAATATGGCAAATCTTTCTTTGCAAACATGATAGAAAAATATTTGAAAGGCGAATTCGGCTGGCCGCAGGAATTGAGAAATCATCTTAAAACACATCCACTTCCCACAGAAAAAAGTTCCACACACGACATGCCGGACAATGACAGAATAGAACACGTTGAATCAAGGCCTGATGAGGTCAATCCATATCTCACCTCCCTTCTTTACGCAGGTGACAGATGGGAGGCAAGAAATCAAATGCACAAATGGCTGAATGAAGGAAACATCATCATATCCAATCGTTATGTCTGCTCAAATATGGCACATCAGGGAGCAAAGATTGGCGATGTTAAGGAGCGGGAAAAGTTTTTTAAATGGATTGAGGAGCTTGAACATAAAGTTTACGCAATCCCCAGAGCAGACCTTACCATTTATCTGCATGTTCCAATAGAGATTTCACAGGAATTAATTAAAACCAGGGTAAATGAATCACAGGGCTTTAAATCAGAAGCGGATTTGCATGAAGAAGACATGGGATACCTGAAGAGAGTTCAGGACACATACATCGGCCTTGCTGCCGGTAATAATTACTGGTGTACGATTGAATGCACAAAAAACAATCAAATAAAATCCAGAGAAGAAATTGCAGAAGAGATATGGAGCGTTGTAAGTAAAGTATTGGTTTAAATGAAATGATCAGCACATAACAATAAAATGAACCTGACCCGTTATACGCTGGCTTTTAGTACTTCCTATCTAAATTCATATTGGGGACATCTTGATTAGTGATTATATCACTTTACAAGAGCCTTCTAATGGATGACCCCTTTGTGACCTCTTTGACCAACTCATTATTAATAGTTTTTTTGTTCCCTCTGTAACACGGATACGGTCATCAATCCGAAACCCCACAATCCATATTGGCTGGCCGTTCATAGTTACTATAGGAACAGTGTCCCGTTCCATCACGGGTATCTTATTATCTATAAAAAAATCTTTTACCTTTTTAATGCCCCTGGAACCCAATGGCCAAAACTTGTCCCCCTGCCTTCTCGTCCTGACCGTAAGCGGTATGCTGATCTTATCAAAATCAACAGCTTCGTCATACTTTGTCTTATTCCGTTTAAATTCTTCTAAAAACCCGTTATTTATTTCTCTGATCACCATTTTCACCATGTACTTCATTTCAACAAGTTTTGTTTCTCCAGGTATTTTAATTACTGTTTCTTTCAAAGCGGGATGCTCTTCTGCATAATATTTCTTCTTTGAAAGATGTAGTTTACCGTCTTCTGTCCTGACATTTAAGTAACCTTTAACGACATTATTTACGGGCGTTTTCTGATAATTAAGTATGCGTAAAATATTTTTATAATTTTTATAACTAAGCTTCTTAAGGGGAATATTTAGTCTAACTACTGCTTCTTTAAGAATAATCTGTTGTAAAATTTGCGGCGCTTCTTTTAACTTGTGGATGTCCAAAACTATTTCACTTAAAATTTCAGCCGTTTTTCCCTCTATGTTTAGCAAAACTTCCCCGAATAAATCTTTTGCTTGTGCCTCCAGGAAATCATAATTTTGTGCAGCAGTTTCACCTAATTTAATCAGTGACCTTTTTACCCCCGCATTGTAATTCTTTTCAAGGAGAGGGATGAGTTCTGCTCTAATCCTGTTTCTGAATTGATCTGTTTCAAAATTTGTTGAGTCAACCCTGTAAGAAAGATCCTTCTCTTTCAAATAAGCAATGATATCTTTGCGCCATGTGAAAAGCAGGGGGCGAACAAGGTCAATCGTTGAAAACGGCGTAAGTTTTCGTTTCGGCTTCATTCCGCTTACGCCTACAATCCCGGTACCGCGGATTATCCTGTGCAGAATCGTTTCGGCATTATCATCGGCATTATGACCCACGGCAATCACGTTAGCGCCCACTCTTTTCGCCGCACTTTCAAAGAATTTATATCTTTCCTCCCGTGCAGCCTCTTCCAGGGACATTTTATGCTCCCGGGCAATTTCTTTAATATCCTTTCTTTCAGCAATGACAGACAGCTTAAACTTTTTTGCAAGATCGCTTACAAATTGCGCATCCTCTTCGGATTCCTTCCCCCTGATTAAGTGATTCAGGTGTGCGACAAAAATGTCAGAACAAGCGGGATTTACACGATTTGCGTCAATAATAAGACCCAGTAAAGCGACTGAATCCGCCCCTCCCGAAACACCTAATAAAACCCTGTCATTCGCACTGAATAGATTGTATTCCCTGATAACGGCAGCAACCTGCCTTTGCAATTGCAACATGATAAAACTATATCCCTCCCATATAAACAAGTCAAGAGTAGAAAATATTTGACATCGGTTGGATGTTAAGTAGAATAAACTCAAAAGTATTTTCGGCGCCACGTCCTCGAGGCTGATAATTATATGGAAGATCTAAAAAACAGGCTTAAGTTATTAGAAAATGATTTAAAAAAGCTGGAAAACCGCTTGAAGAAAGGCATTACAACAGGAACCGAAAAAGACTGGGAGCATATTCTGCACCAGACAAGAAAGATTGAGGAGTTGGCAATCTCGCAATTAACAATTCTAAGATATCAGAATAAAAAAAACCACCTGACATTAAAGGGAGAAAAGCCGTGAACAAGACAAATTCAAAATATTGGCACATATTCACAACTGTTATAGCTGCCTTTGTATTACTCAACTCAGGCTGCCTTCAGCTCAAAAAATTCTCTTTTGGGAATAAAACCAAAAGAATTAATATCCTGGAAGAGAAGATGGAATCTTTATCTTCCAATATGGGAAGTTTAAATACTGAAAATTACGAACTGAAGAAAAATCTTAGCGAGCTGGAAACAATCAGGAAGCAGCTTAATGAGGAATATACGCAAATAAAAAACAAACAGATTGCAATCGAAACAGCACAATCGTCACAAAAGGAGGCGCGTAGCCGTCTGGAAGGCGAATTGGCAGAAACAAGGAATTTGCTTGAAAACATTAAACAACAACTGGCAATGGTTGAAAAGGATAAAAATAATCTCAAAACAAAATTGGAAAAGCTAGAAGCTTCCGGTGAGAAAACTGCAGAAACAGAAACTGTTGCCGTTAAAACTACGGATACTGAAGAGGAAGAAATCAATACAGGCAAGAGCAGGGAACTTCTGATAAAGGAAACACAAGAAAAACGGAAATCATCTCTTGTTGAAGATCTGTTGGATAAGGCAATCCAATTATATAGACAGGAACAATTCGAAGAAGCAATCGCAAAATGGGAGGAAGTCTTAGCGCTTGATCCCAGAAAACTCGAAGCAAAATTTAATATAGAAATTGCACAAGACAGAATTAAGGAAAAACAGATACAGGAAGACTTAAAATCATCTCGTACTCAAAAAGACAGGTAAAGTATGAGGAAGTTGGAATAAGTTGGAGGAATTTGAATTCTGGCAAAATGGAAGGGTAAAACAATTGGCGCAGGTTTAGGATTTCTGTTCGGAGGCCCTTTTGGAGCAATCCTTGGCGCTGTAACTATTCCAATTACGAAGAGATAAAAAAAGAAAAAGGATTTTAATATGGAGGTAAAATGAATGTACAAAAAAACAGCTATTATTTTGGCTTTCTTTGTCATAGTGAGTTTAGCTTATAAAACAGCTTATTGTATGTCCGTTAATTTAACGGCTGGTCAAATAAATGAAGCGATCAAATACGGGCAAACTAACAGACTGGCAAGCCCAAGAGATTTTGCCGCTCCCTGGGTAGTGCGCCTTGATGAAAAAGACGGTTGGGCCACTTTATGGACGCCTTATCACAATGTAGCTTTTAAGGCAAAGAAAGCGGCCGTTGAAAGACGGCAACTATCGCAAAGCGAAATATTCAGGGCATTATATATCAAGGAAAGCCTGACTTTTGCTGTATCAGTATTTGGTGAATATATGGAGTTTGCAAGAGGCTATAACGCTATCCTCTACTCCGGAGATAAAACTGTATATCCAGTCTTTTCGTATTTTCCGGATTTTGCAGAACCCAGCAGTTTTTATCCAGAGGAGCCTGCATTCGTAGCAGGATGTGTATATAAATTCCCAATTGAAGACATGGATCAAAATTCAGAGGTAAAATTATTAGTTACATCTCCTGAAGGAAAAGAACTAAAGTTTGTCTTCGACCTGGTAAAGATAAAATAACCGGTTTCCCGCCAAAATGTATTAATCATAATTCTTTGAGGAATGTTGTGATTCCTTATACCTCTCAACATCGTAGTCTACCATCATCCTCACTAATTCTTCGAATTTAACTTTCGGTTGCCATTTTAGTTTATTTCTTGCCTTGCTGGAGTCTCCTAATAATAAATCTACTTCTGCAGGTCTCGCAAACTCAGGGTCAATAACAACATAATCTTTCCAGTTTAAACCTACATGTTCGAATGCAGTTTCTACCAATTCCCTGACAGAATGAGCTTCGCTTGTTGAAATAACATAGTCTTCAGGCCCCTCCTGCTGAAGCATTAACCACATGGCTTCTACATAATCACCTGCAAAGCCCCAATCCCGTTTTGCATCGAGACTGCCCATTCTTAATTCATTTGACAATCCCATCTTAATCCTGGCTACACCATTTGATACTTTTCTGGTAACAAACTTCAAGCTCCTCCTCGGTGATTCGTGGTTAAAAAGTATTCCAGAACAACTGAATAAATCATAACGTTCTCTATAATTCTCTGTAATCCAGTAAGCGTATAACTTAGCAACACCGTATGGATTTCTTGGACGAAAAGCTGTTTTTTCATTTTGTGGCACTTCTGTTACTTTACCAAATATCTCACTTGAAGAAGCCTGATATAACCGAATTTTACTGTTTACCAGCCTTACTGCTTCTAATAGTCTGGCAACTCCTAATGCAGTACACTCACCCGACAAAACCGGTTGATTCCATGTTGAAGGGATAAATGATTGCCCCCCTAAATTATAAACTTCATCCGGACTGCTTATTTCTATCGCAGCAATTAGAGAGTTTTGATCAAGCAGATCGCCCCGGATTAGCTTTATGTCATCCTGGATATGTTTAATTCTCTCAAAATTACTTGAACTGCTGAGACGAACGATACCATGGACATCGTAATTTTTCTTTAGCAGAAACTCGGCTAAATAGGAACCGTCCTGACCTGTAACTCCCGTAATTAAAGCAGTCTTCATTTTTTATATATAATTGGTACAAAAACTATTATTTTTGTACCAAAATGAAAATTTTATGTTAAGTATACCGTCAATAGCTGTCAATAATATTCTAAATATTTTACTATAATCTATTTAGTATTGCATGACATAAATCTGTCAGCGAATCATCTCTGGCTCCCATAACCAGTATGCCGTCATCAGGGATTGCCCTTTGCTTAATCTCGGTTATAATATCCTGCCTTTCCGGAATAAAAAATGCATTTATGCCCTTATCTTTCAGCTCTTTAACAATTTCTTTCGACGATATCCTTTTGTTTGCCGTTCCGCCCGCATAAAATATCTCCGGCATATACAGAGTGTCGGCAGGTAAAAGCTTCCCGGCAAAGGCAGATATAAAGTCATCTCTCAGGAATTCTGTTGGGCCATAACCGTGCGGCTGAAACACTACTATCAATCTTTCACAGCTTAACCTTGCAGCGTCAATTGCCGCCTGAATCTTTCTTGGATTGTGTGCGTAATCATCTATCACTTTTATCCCATTTTTTTCACCAACAACTTCCATTCGCCTTTTAGTGCCTTTAAATGATCTCAATGCTTTATTGATCTCCTTATCAGTGACACCTTCTGTCTGTGCAACAGCTATAGCGGCAAGGGCATTAAAAACATTATATAAGCCCGGAATGTTTATTTCAAAATTTTTACCCTGCATCTCAAATCTTGACCCACAAGGGTTGCAGGAAATTTGAGAAACCCTGACATCGGCCTCACTGCTTTCTCCGTATCTGATAACCTCTTTATGCTTACCCTTAATTCTTATAAAACGAAAGCAACTCTCATTAATTATTACGGTGCCAGAGGTATTTTCGGCAAACCGGCTGAACAAACCTCCAAGTTCATCTACTGTCTTGTGATCCTTGGATAAGTCCGTAATAACTGAAACTTTCGGCATGTAATTAATCAGGCTGCCATCACTCTCATCTGCTTCAATTACAACTTTTTCTGAAAATCCAAACCTGGCGTTACCTAAAAACGTGTCTGTAATATAATTTTTTACATACCCGCCGCCAATAACTGTTGGATCATGGCCAGCCCTGTCAAGAATCCACGATGCCATTCCGCAAACGGTTGTCTTGCCATTGCTCCCGCCTATTGCAATTCCGTATTTATTATTGAAAAGGTTGCCGAGCAATTCAGACCTTTTGATTGATTGAATACGTTTCTGTGTCGCAATTTTCAAATCTGGATTATCTTCTTCCACCGCACTGGAGATAACTATGAAGTCCATATTGCTTTCTACTCCTGTCCCATCCTGCGGATAAAGCTTAATCCCCTGTGATTCTAATTTATGAAAAATTTCCGGTGTCTGTTTATTATCATTTCTTCTGTCCGAACCACTTACAAAGTGTCCCTGTGAGTTAATAATCTGAGCAAGCGCGCTCATTCCAATTCCGCCAATCCCCACAAAATGATATCTTAATTTTTCTTTTGTACCCGGCATATCAATAATGTAACACTTAAAATTTTGT
>MHZA01000102.1:4912-6119 GCA_001828595.1 Planctomycetes bacterium RIFCSPLOWO2_12_FULL_40_19 | reverse complement strand
AGCCGCACGAAGCATACCTCGAACTCTCTTCATTAGAGCTTGAGAGACACCGGCTTGGTAGAGAAAAGGCAAAAGCAGAGTTTATAATAAAAGAAACTGAAAGGCGTTTCGATGAGATTGACAGGAAAAAAAAGATCCTTCACGGATTTATCAAAGACCCGCCTACTCTGGATAAGAAAAAAGGTAAAAAACGTAAGAAGGTAGAACCGATTCCATCATACAGTGCAGCTCCAGTAGAAATTAAAGAACGGGCAATGACTTACTGAGGTAATGAAATGAAAATAAGGACGTCAAAAAATATACATTCATCTTTAAAATCGGCAAACTTCAACAGGTATTACGAAGATAGTCAATGGCATAAAAACAGTATACAAACACTGAGGGAGATTGGTAAGGGAAATGGCGGTAAAGCCGGGTGGGGTATACACGACGATCAGTCCATTAAAAGCAGGACGCCGTCTGAGGCATTCAGCCGTCACTAAGTTTGTGTATAGCATTGTAATGTTAGAAGGAATCTAATAGATCTGGAGATTACGTTAATCCCTGCCCGACTGCTCGCCGCAGCGAGTCTGCCTAAGGCATGACAGGCGGGTTTGGAACTTTGAGCCATTTGCGGTGGACTATTTCTTTTTTGGCTCGTTCGGGTTAGGGAAATTAAGGATGCAGAACACCTCCGGACTTCAATGTTCGGATAAGAAAAAAAGTAAATCAGGTAATAAACACAATAGCGGTGATACATTGAATGGTAGACAGAAGAAAGTGAGGTTACGCTTAAGATGTGGAAACAAATTTCTTAGTAAAAGTCTTAATAACCGTATATGTGAAAAGTGTTGTTCAACCAATGATACGATAAATGTAAAAACATATAGTGTCGGTACTAACTCTATAGGAAAAAGGAGTTATACGGAAGCCCTTTTTGATGAAATTGTAGGGATTTGATTGATCCTCTGTACCTGATCCACCCTACTCGGCTGACACAAAATATGACAGGAAAACCAATTCAATGACAACAAGAATAAATAAATGTCTCAAACTAGACGCAAAATGGATGATGCAATGTGGTTGGAAAACAAGGGCAGATAAATGCCGCTGTTGAGATTGTTGGAGATGAAACTTGTATAGGAATTTCCATTTTAAATCTTTTGGAGTTAAGGCTTTAGCCTTTTATTATAACTGTAGCGGAGGTCTTCCTGCCCCCGCCAGAACG
>MHZA01000102.1:0-4806 GCA_001828595.1 Planctomycetes bacterium RIFCSPLOWO2_12_FULL_40_19 | reverse complement strand
CCTTGTACCATGAAGTGGTATAAAAGATTATTAAGAATCGGCAGGCCAACCAAGCTACACGCTGGTATTTAGTTTGTTACGCATAGTAAATCAACAAGCCGTCGGTGACTTGCCAATACGGAGTAACATAATTATGAAGTCACTTACCCGCCTGTACCTATTCGGGCAGGTTGGATATATCGTCTTAATATTCACTCTAATCTTAGTTCCTGCCGTTACTAATGCAATGTGGGTAAAACTTTCCGATATAGAGTTAGTTAAACAATCTGACGTAATCATTACCGCTGAATTAATTGGTAATACACAAGTTACGATAAATCAGGCTGAAACTGTCATAGGTATCCTCAAAGTGGAGGAAGTATTAAAAGGTGACAAGAATCAAACGGTAATTTTATTAGCATTGCCATCTCCTGAAGGGCCGCTCAAAAGTGATGATATTTTCTACAAAACGGGACAGAATGGCTTGTGGTTTCTGCGTGAACGAAAAACTAAGGGAGAAACAGGCATTTATCTTGCAGATCATCCACAAAGTTTCATAACAATAGAACGTGCAGGCGGTCAAATAAAGAGAATCCAGAAAATACTGGAAGATAAAGGGGCAACAGGTAGTCTGAACTGACATTAAGTGTTTGCTGGACAGCATACTAAAATGGGAAGTATCCCTGACCTATTTGCGAAATGACTTGATGTTTATTTTGCTAAATGATCAATCGTTAATTTTGCAGTTTCTGCCATAAATGCGGCGCCGATGCCAAGGGCATTTTCATCAAAGTCGAAGGTAGAGCTGTGAGCGGGAATGTTCGCAAAGCCTTCCTTCTGTGCTCCCAACCTTACAAAGCATCCCGGTATCTTTTCCAGATAGAAAGAAAAATCTTCGCCTCCCATACTTGCAAACTGAGTATCAACGAGCGCCTGATCTCCAAAAATGTTTTTAACTGCTTTTCTGGCAATCTCTGTCTCGTCAAAGGTATTAGTAACGGCAGGGTAGCCTTTAATAATCGTTACTTTTACATCGGCATTGTGAAGCGTGCCGGCTGCTTTAACCATACGTTTGATTCCCGCTATTATCTGTTCCCGTACATGCGGTTTAGTTGTGCGTACGGTACCGCATAGTATGGCCTTTTCTGCCACGGCATTTGGGACAAAGCCCCCCTCGATCCGGCCTACCGACACGATTGATGGATACAGTGGATTTACTTCTCTTGATACTATTGTTTGCAGGGACATTACGATGAGACTTGCCACTACTATGGCATCAACCGTATCATGGGGCTGAGCTGCGTGTCCACCCTTACCCTTAATTGAGATGTCAAATCTATCAGTAAAAGCAGAAATAGTGCCTGCCTGCACGACTAATTCCCCGGCCTTAAAGTGCCTGTCCAGATGGCAGGCATAAATTGCCTCTGCATCCTCAAGGAGTCCGGATTCCATAATTTTCTGAGCGCCGGCGCCACCCTCCTCTGCCGGCTGGAATACAAGTATTACGCTGCCTGTCTTGAGGGACTTTTTCAATAGGGCAGCGGCGCCAAGGAGCATTGCAACATGGCCATCGTGACCGCAGGCATGCATTACGCCTTTGACTTCAGATGCAAACTCAAGCCCGGTTTCTTCTTGAATAGCTAATGCGTCCATATCAGCTCTTAAGGCTACTGCCGGGCCGGCATTATTTGTCGAGTCAATTCGGCCCACCACACCTGTTTTTCCGATTCCTGTAGCAGCCTTTATGCCAAGCTTATTTAATTCCTCGGCTATGATAGCTGCAGTGTTTTCTTCCTGATATCCAAGTTCCGGATGCCTGTGTATCTGGCGGCGAATGCGTACCATATTCTGAAATAATTCTTCTGATACAGTCTTCATCGTGTTATTTTATAAAGAAGTAAGGTAAATATTCAAGATAAATAAAATGCGATTCATGTACAATGTACAAAACAGGGTTATTTTGCTGGACAAATGTCCATTGAGTCATAAAATGTGATTATCCTAATTTAATAATAAAGGCATTAAATTCAAATGGATATGAAATTCAAAAAGGTATCTTTTCACGATAACGAGATTCTCTTTGGCCGTGATTCTACTCCGTTCATTACGGCTGTTGAGTTTGATGGCGAGAATGTTGTGGATATATTCTTTCGTAATGGAAATGAGGTGACGTCAAAGAAGGAGAGTTTCAAACCATTTATTTTTCTGGAAGACACTATATATATGGATGGCTGGAGCGGTACGTATGAGGCAAAAAGGCTTAAGGGGGGTGCATATTATAAATATCTGGTATTGACGGAAAGTTGGTCGGACTTACAGCGGTTGTTGAAACATTTTAAGAAGGTTACAGGCGCAACTTCGGCAAGTTTAAGCGCGCCATTTTTTTATTTAAATGATCCGGTTCATCAATACCTTCTTTTTTCAGGGCGAACACTTTTTAAAGAAATGTCATTTGGCGATCTGCTCAGGCTTCAGCTTGATATTGAGACGTATTGTGCGGAGGGATATGAATTTTCAAATCCTTATAGAGATGAAGACAGAATTACGGTGATATCTCTTTCAGATAGTGACGGCTGGGAATATGCAATTTCAGGAAGAGAATATGACGAGCAAGAGATGCTGGAGATTATGGTTGAACAGATAAATTTAAGAGATCCTGATGTAATAGAAGGGCATAACATATTTAATTTTGATCTAACCTATATAGAGGCGCGTGCGAGAAGGTATAAAGTTCCTTTAGCTATTGGCCGAAACAAGCAAATTATAAAATCCCATTCATCCCGTTTAAATATTGCGGAACGAACAATATCTTATAAGAAATACGAGGTGTATGGACGTCACATTGTAGATACGTATTTGCTTGCCCAGATGTATGATGTTACTGCGAGAAATCTGGAAAGCTATGGGCTTAAGAATGTGGCAAAATATTTTAATGTTGCATCGTCTGAAAGAGTATACATAAAACCGGAAAAGATTAATTGGTATTATGATAATAAACCGGATGAGCTTCTAAAATATGGGATGGACGATGTCAGAGAGACAAGGGCTATCAGCGAAATCTTGAGCCAGAGCTTCTATTACCAGACCAGGATATTCCCATATTCGTTCCAGAATACCGTCATAAGAGGTAATGCCACAAAGATAGATTCGCTCTTCATAAGAGAATATATAAACTCAAACCATTCAATTCCGCGAACACCTCAAGCCAGAGAATATTCCGGCGGATATACTGATATGTTTTACCAGGGAGTTGTCAATAGGATTTTGTATTGTGATGTTCAGTCACTGTACCCATCCATAATGTTAACCTTCAATTATTTTCCAAAGGATGATGTGCTCAACATCTTTCGTTCATTGCTTGGGGACTTGAAGGACTTCAGGATGAAGGCAAAAGAAATGGTTAGTGTTGCAAAATCAAAATCTGAAAAGATGTATTTTGATGCGCTCCAGGCCACTTTCAAGATACTCATAAATTCATTTTATGGCTATTTGGGCTTTGCGTATGGCCACTTCAGCGATTTTGATGAGGCAAATAAGGTAACGGCGAAAGGGAGAAGCATTATAAAGTCAATGGTTGAATGGCTGGAGGGTAACGATTGTAAAGTGATAGAGATTGATACCGATGGCATCTATTTTGTTCCATCGGACAATATTAAAAATAAGAGGGATGAGGAAGGGCTTATTGATGAATTATCAAACGTACTTCCTGTGGGCATAAATCTTGAACTAGCCGGCAGGTATAAGGCAATGTTCAGCTATAAAATTAAAAACTATGTACTTCTTGGCTATGATGACAAGATGATTATTAAGGGCTCTGGTCTGCGTTCCAGAGGCTTGGAGCTCTTCCAGCGTAAGTTTATGGAAGAGATGTTTTTTCTTTTGCTTAAGGGAGAAGGGCAGAAAGTGGATGATCTTTTAGAGAAGTATACTGAGGAACTTGTGAATCATAAATGGGACAAGAAGATGTTCATCAAGACGGAAACTTTGCAGGAGTCACTTGCTGCTTATACCGAGAAGGTAAGTAAAAAGAAAAGAAGCGCTGCGGCTGCATACGAATTGGCCATCAGGTCAGAGCGTGTATACCAACCTGGTGATCAAATCTCATATTATGTAATTGGTGATAAAAGCACAGTACGGGTATTCGATAATTGCAAACTTGCTTCACAATGGAATCAGAATAAACCGGATGAAAATATAGAATATTATAAGAAGAAACTTCAGTCTCTCTATGAAAAGTTTAAGCCCTTTTTTAGTTGACTATAACACGTATTAATTAAAAAATGGCTGGGGATTTCAAAGTTGTTAAGACAATAAGTTCTGGAGTACATCGTCCCCACCCGCTTGCCCGACAAGACTGTTCTGGCGGGGACGGGTACCTACCCGCCTGTACCTATTCGGGCAGGTCTGGGTTAGGGATTGGGGGATTCCCGCCTAACAAACTGGCGGGCAGGGGGGAATTGAGTTTCTAAACCGATAATTTCTTGTTTTTTTATTAAATTACAAAACTCAAATCCCAAATTACAAATAAATTCCAAAATCCAAATCCTAATAACAAAGCTAAGTTCAGCTTTGCCGACCCCGCACATTTGGTAAATGAGCGGGGTTGAATTTCGTTTATTTGAATTTGGGGTTTGTTTGTTATTTGGTGCTTGTAATTTGTAATTTCCAGCTTGCCCGCCTGCCCGCCCGGCAACCCGCCTGAACGAAGAAGTCGGGCAGATTCGGGCAGGTTGCTATACGCCCCTACGCAACGACAGAATGTTGCCGAAAGCCTAATTAAATGTTTAGGAATTTCAATGCTTCGACTGAGTTTATCCTGACGGAGGA
>MHZA01000101.1 GCA_001828595.1 Planctomycetes bacterium RIFCSPLOWO2_12_FULL_40_19 | reverse complement strand
ACAAAAGGAAATAAAATGGCTGATGATACAAAATTTATATGGGGCACCGGCAGACGCAAGACGTCTGTGGCAAGGGCAAGAATAAGAAAAGGCACTGGAAAGTTTCTCGTAAACCGTAGAGAATTGGAAGAATACTTCGGCAGGGACCGTGACACGTTTGCGGCACGGCTGCCATTAAAGACCACAAAAACCTTAGGTAAATACGATGTCTTTATAAATGTTCAGGGCGGCGGCCTGACCGGCCAGGCAGGGGCAATATCCCTGGGGGTCGCAAGAGCCCTTTATAAATCAGACCAATCACTTGCAGAAGGCTTAAGGGGCGCAAGCCTCTTGACTCGCGACAGCAGGATGAAGGAGCGAAAGAAATACGGCCAAAAGGGCGCCAGGGCAGGTTTCCAGTGGACAAAGAGATAATAAATTGTTTGCTTTTAATACAAAGGTCTTCAGTTCAGGGCAATTGCCGCCTTCTTTCCTTATAGAAGTTTGTTGTTAGTTTTATCCCTTCCTGAAGTCTCACTTTTGGACTCCAATCCAGCCTTTTTGCAGCTTTAGTATTATCAAGGCAAATGCGGTCAATTTCCCCCGGACGTTTCTCATCAAGAATTGGCTTTACGTTAAGACACAAAGCATCTCTGACCGATTCAAATATCTCTATATCCTTTACCTCTTTACCCCAACCAATATTATAAATCTCATCTTGTGAGCTTACGGATTTAAACATAACATTAATATTTGCGGTTATGATGTCATCTACATAGACGTAATCCCTTGTCTTTGTCCCATCGCCAAAAATAGTTGGTTGTTTGCCGTCCAGCATCTGTTCGGTGAAAATAGCGACAACCCCAGCCTCTCCATGAGGGTCTTGCCTGGGGCCGTAAACATTTGGGTACCGCAAAACTGCATAATCCAGGTTGTTGGTTTGCCTGAATACAAATAAATAATGTTCAACAGTATGCTTACTCACGCCATATTGCGATTGAGGATCTATGGGATGTTTCTCATCTACCGGCAGGTATCTGGGCTCTCCGTATACGGCGCCACCTGTAGAGGCGTATATAAACTTCTTTACATTATGCTTATTCGATAAATCTATCAGGTTTAAGGAACCCAGTATATTTATCTGTGCATCATATAAGGGTTCCCTCACAGATCTTCGCAAGTCCACTTGAGCGGCATGATGGTTGACAATATCAGGTTTTTCTTCTGAAAATATTTTCTCCAGACCCTCTGCGTTGCATATATCCTCTTTAAAAAAGGTTGCCTTCGGATTAATATTTTCCTTCTTCCCTGTTACGAGATTATCAATTATTACGACATCGTGCCCCTGAGATATTAAATTATCAACCAGGTTTGATGCAATAAATCCTGCGCCACCAGTAACTAGTATTTTCATGGCCTCGTTGCTCTTTCCGTATAATCAGGCCTATTTATCACCAGGTTCTTCGCCTTTATAATACTTGTCCATTGCCACATCAAAATCTGTCTCCATATTCATCCTATCCCACTCTTTGCGGGTCAAACGATGGCAGTAACTGCAGGTTTTTTTGAACAAGTCTAAATGAGCAGTTGCTTTATCGTGGTCTTTTTCCCGGCATACCTGCAACATCTTTACCAAAGAATCATTAAACCTGCCTTTAAGCTCAAAAAATTCCTTCGGAATATCATCACTGGCAAGGTTAAGCGCATTAAAAGTCTTCTCTATCTTGATACATAACTCCTCAGCGTCAGCCCAATCACCTTCTCCCAGTCTGCGCGTCATAAGCTGTGTGTCTTCCTTCATCTGTTTCATATTCTCTTTAAATCCAAGTTTTTCATACCACTCAACAGATTCTTCTTCCTGCACCCCTACCTGATCTTCTGCCTTTCCACAAGACAAGATAAAAATTAAACCAATTAACGAAACCTTCAAAAAATTTCTCATAAATCCCTTACTATATATTTCCATAATATAAATCCTTCCTGCTAAAATAATATCCAGTTCTTTGCTTTGTTATATGCCGACGCACGAAGGCCGTGTAAGCTTCCCTCACTTTTGATCGATTTATTTAATACCTCTTTATCATGATCAAGAAAGCAGTTCGGACTAGAAAAGCCCTTTTACCTTACCGGTTTCCACATCCACATCCACACGTCTGTACGCAGGATCGGAACATGTTCCCGGCATGAGTTTGATAGCCCCTGCGATTGGCACTACAAATCCCGCCCCCTTAAAAATCATTATATCTCGAATCTGAAGTTTCCAATTCTTCGGAGCGCCCTTAATCTGTGGATTATCTGTAAGGGAAAGATGTGTTTTCACCATGCAGGTGCCCATCTTGGCAATTTCAGGATCAGCCTCCATCGCCCTGGCCTTTGCCAGAGCGACCGGAGAATAATCAACTCCGTCAGCCCCGTAAACCTGCTCAGCTATCAGCTCTATACGCGTCCTTAGCGGAGCGTCTAATTCATAGAGAAACTTAAATTTGCTTTCTTCATTGCAGGCGTCTATCACGGCATCAGCCAGTTCCAGTGCTCCTTCACCGCCCTTTTCCCAATGCCTGGAAAGAGCAACACGGGCTCCGGCAGCTTCTACCACCTTTCGTACCGCGTTTATCTCATTATCCGTATCTGTGTAGAAATTATTTATACAAACTACAGGGTTGATACCGGCTTTCTTTACCACTTTAATAAGGTGTAGCAGATTCGATTCAGCCCCTTTCACAGCCCATTCAACGTTCTCTTCCTTGTAAATTGGATCCAGAGGGTGTCCGGGAACAGGAACCGGAGCGCCGCCATGGCATTTGAGAGCCCTGATAGTGGCAACCAGGACGGCTGCATTGGGCTTATTTCCTGAGAAGCGGCATTTAAGATTCCAGAATTTCTCGAATCCGATATCCGCTCCGAAACCGGATTCTGTCACATTATAATCACCCAGCTTCAGCCCCAGCCTGTCAGCCACGATCGATGACTGGCCAATGGCAATATTGGCAAAAGGCCCGGCATGGACGAACACCGGTTGTCCTTCAATGGTTTGCAACAAGTTCGGATTAATAGCATCCACCATCCACGCAGTCATAGCGCCATCAACTTCCAGATCCGCGGTTGTTACAGGTTTGCCGGATTTATCGTAGGCCAGCACTATCTTGCCCATCCTCTCACGCATATCTTTCAAGTCCTTTGCAACCGACAAAATGGCCATAATCTCTGAAGAAACAGCAATGGCGAATCCAGATTGCATCATAAACCCATCCATTTTCCCGCCTATACCTATAGTAATGTTCCTAAGCGCCTGGGCACAAAAATCTATGATCCACTGAAATACAACGTTATTTGGATCAATATTAAGACGTTTCAGATTCCTTTTCGCAAGTTGCTCGTCGCTGTAGTTGAACTCATGTTGTATTCTGGATGTAAGAGCCACCATGCCAAGATTGTGGGCATTCATTATCGCATTAATGTCTCCCGTCAGTCCAAGAGAGAAAGGAGTTAATGGAATACATTGAGAAAGGCCGCCGCCTGCAGCAGAACCCTTGATATTCATAGTAGGTCCTCCGGACGGCTGACGAATGGCGCCTACAACATTTTTGTTTCTTTTTCCCAGACCTTGTACCAAACCCATAGTTGTAGTAGATTTTCCCTCACCCAGAGGAGTTGGTGTGATTGCAGTTACATCAACGTATTTCCCGTCCGTCTTATCCCCAAGCCGGTTAATCGCCCTGTTAAAATCAATCTTTGCCACATAATGCCCGTGAGGCAGCAGTTCTTCCTTCTCCAGCCCCAACTCTTCAGCCAATTGATAAACTGTTTTCATCCTGGTTTCCGAATCTTCTGCTATTTCCCAATCTGCATGCTTGGTAGGATCCAACGCCATAATAATTTAACCCCCTTTTAATTTACCTGATAAATCAACTTATTTTTAGATTTTACAATACACTACACATTATAAAAACTGAACCAAAAGGGTTCTGACTATATTCTTCAAAATACAACGAAATAGACAAAATTTATATATGTGCATAGAATAAATTTTTTAATTATATTGATATAATTGCCAAGGTCAAGAAAAATGATTTATGATTATGTCTTTGTTATTTTCGCAAACTTGTACAGACTTAAGCATAAAAACCGCCATTCTCTCCCTGCAGTTGCCTTTGGTCACAATATACGGGATACAGGAAAAGGCGAGATTACAAGTGGTGAATAATTCGACAGGAATTAATATTTGCTTAAAACGACTTAAGTCGTGAGACAACTATCTTTCATAAACTTATCCGTCTGTTTGAGGGTTTTTAAAATCTACATCACTGTTCACACCCTTATCAATTAATGGGGGAAATTTAGTCCCAACAGTTTTTTCAGTACGAATGTGCAGGTCTCTCTGAGGGAAAGGCATTGTGATGTTGTTTTCTCTGAATATTTTGTCAATTGCAAAATTTAAGTCGCTGATCGCCATCCATCGATTATCTATGTGAGCCCAAAAGTATAATTGGAAATTTAATGAACTTTCTCCAAATTCTGCAAAGCGCACTTTTGGTTCCGGGTCCTTCAGTACATGTGGATGCTCATTTGCAACCTTTAATAAACATTCCCTGACTAATTCAGTATCAGAACCATAAGCAACTCCCACATGTATTATGGCTCTTAAAACCATGTCGCCTCCATGAATCCAATTGATCACGTTACTCTCCAGGAACCTAGAGTTAGGTATGATAGCCGTTGTCCTTTCAAAGGTCTTTATGGTAGTGCTTCGAATATTGATACTTTCAACTTTACCTGCAATATCCGCATCAATCTTTATTACGTCTCCAACCTTAATCGGTTTTTCAAAGACAATTATGATGCCACTCACCAGATTGTTTATTATATTCTGCATCCCAAAGCCGATTCCAATACCGAATGCGCCTGCAAAGATAGTAAGACTCCTTAAAGGTATCCCTGCAACATTTAATCCTATTATTGCAGCAATACCAATTATGAAATATTTAACACCAGATGAAATTGCCTGTTTAGCGCCCTCTTCCAGTTGAGCTTTTTCATAAACTTTTGTTTGCAATATATTCTTTAAATATCTGGTACATGTAAAAGCCGCTACCAGGACTAATATGCCAAATAACATTTTAAAAGGTGTTGTATATCTTCCCTCAGCTAATACGAACTTATGAGTCAAACTGTTTTTTACAGAAATAAGCACATACAAAATCCTTTCATAAATATTCCGAAATATGTTTGGGGCTGCCGGCGAACTAACAACATCTTTAAACGTGTCATTCCATATCCCGAGAATCACAACCACAGAGATTATTACAGTTCCATAATCTAATAAATACTTATAAACCCTGAATCTGTTCTTTATTTTATTTTCTTCGGATTCTAATTCTTTTGTTTCGAGCAACTTTAATTGATTCAGCCTCTTTTCTTGTGAGAGTAATTGTTGCCTTAATATATATCGATATATAAGGTAAGCGATGACCGCAACAAACATGCTCTTTATAAGTGTTGCTATGAGGGTATATGTCAACAGGGTGTATCCAAGGCTTCGTATGGCAAAAAGCAGGATTACAAATGCAATAAATAATGGATAAAGCAGATTAATTACCTTATTAACGAGCTTACCAATGGCGCTTTCAGGATATGGTAAAATTCTTAACAAATACGACCTCTGGCCGACAGCTATCCAGACGATCAGAAATAACGTAACTATCCTGTAGATGAACCACAATAGTTCAATAACGTCTTCTTTATAGCTGTAAGCATTCAAGACAAAGATTGACGTTATTGTTATTGCGGAAAATATCAGAATAGTATTT
>MHZA01000100.1 GCA_001828595.1 Planctomycetes bacterium RIFCSPLOWO2_12_FULL_40_19 | reverse complement strand
ATTAGTATAAGACCCCAGTTCACATCTTCCTCCACTTCCTTCCATCTCAACAGCTTAAAAACAAAGGCGATAACAACCGCAGCCAATGCGATATTAGCCAAACCAAATCTCTCCCCGAAACAAATCCATGAGAATATTGTCCCAATCATTAGAATCCCGATAGACCATTCATCCCGTTTCATTTTCCCTATGCACGCAGTCCTATTAATTAAGAGTATTCGTGCCCTTTTTACATCTTTTATTTCTGCAGGAAAGAGTATAATCAGCAACAAATATGTGACGGCCAGCAATGATATAACCGTTGGCAAAGCTGCCAGGGCCCATTTGATAAAGTCTATAGATTCGCCTGTAGCATCCCGAAGTATACCAACTGCCAAAGGCGCTCTTGCGCCGCCCAGGAATGTCGCTACCCCACCGATAACACATCCCCACGCCATTCCTAAAAACAGGGCCTTGCCATAATTGCTTTTTGTCGGCTTTAGTTCCAGGCTAGCAGAAATAGCCACAACAATAGGAAACATCATGGCGGCTACAGCATGTTCTGACATCCAAAATGAAAGAAATGCAGACAACGTAATAACACCCAGAAGCAATATCTTCGGCGAATGACCAAACCATTTCAAGAATATCAATGCAATTCGATTACTTAAACCTGTCCTCGTAACAGAAGATGCCAAAATAAACGCCCCCAGAATAAAAAAAACAGCCTGATTACCGAAAAGGGAGTAAGTTTTGTCTGCCGATAATACTCCCATTAATGGAAAAAGTATGATGGCAAGAAGGCTTGTTATCATCAATGGTATTACCTGGCTAGTCCAGAAAACAACGCAGATTACAAATATAGCTAATGCCTTTTTCCCGTCATCTGTAAGCCCTTCCGGAACAGGCATATAGACCATCAAGCCAAACAAAAATATAGCAACTAATATAACAATATATCTATAGTTCTTTGTTAGAAGGAATGAATCCAATTTGATCCTCCGCAAGTTCAATTATATTACTTTGTTTGCAACTTAGTCAAGAATAGATAAAAAATTTATATGTGGTACATTGTGCCTTCCGTTTGAAACTTTTCCTGAGTAATGAGATCCTTAATCGTAGTATTTTCTATACTTGCTAACATCGCATCATACATTTTCTGCCATAAGTCCTTTAACACGCATGAAGCTTCAACGGAACAACATGCAGATAGAGATGATATTCTCTCGTTTACGCAGTCAATCGGTGCCAGTGACCCCTCAAACAACTCTATTATCTCCCTAACACTTATATTACAGGGGTCTTTAGCAAGACAATGCCCTCCGTTTGCCCCTCTTACACTGACTATCACACCGCCGTTTCTAAGTGTTAACAATATTCGCTCAATGAATGACTCAGGAATATCCCTGCTGCTTGCTATGTTTCTACTTAATACATACCCTTTACCATATCTTTGCCCCAACTCCAAAAGCGCAAGTATTGCATATTCTGTTTTACTGGATAGTTTCATTGTAAACTATATGTATAAAGCTATTCTTGACTAACTTTGCAACAAAGTCACATTATATTATTTTAAGTAAAGATGTCAACTTAATTCTTTTGTAATGCTTAACTTTACCATGCCATCAGCTCTCCAACAATCTCTTCCACGAGGTCTTTTATTGTTACTATTCCTATTGATTCATTATCTTTGTTGGTAACTATCGCCATTCGCTGTTTCGTCTTTTGCATTCTTACCAGCGCATCATCTATAAGTGTTTCTGAGTTAAGGCGTTCGGTATCTTTTAAGAAGTCGCTTATTGTTGACTTTTCTGTACCAACACTCAAAAAATCGAATAAGTTTATTACACCAACAATATTACTTCTCGAACCTTTATAAACAGGAATCCTGGAAAACATAGCATTTTTTGCGTAACCAATTAGTTGATCAGCACTTGCATCGTATGAGACCAGGGTTGTCCTTTTAAGCGGTATCATAATTTTCTTAATCGGGATACTTCCAAGCTTCATAATATTTCTTGCCATCATATCCTGATAGCCGGAAATGATTCCTTCTTCAACCCCTTCCCTTATGAAAAATCCTAATCTGTACGGTGTAAAAATCGGTGTCCTTTTACTCACATTTTTTAAAAATAGTTGTGGAATTTTATTAGCGCCTTTCAAAACGTACACTAAAGGAAGGAATAGTTGTGAAAAAAATTTGACACTTGGCGATGCGGTGTAAAGAAATGTGTCCGCCTTTCTCTGACAAATAATCTTCGGTATAGCCTCTGCAAAAACCAGCATAATTGGCGCCAGGATCAGGGTTGCAACCAGTTCAGAATTAGCTTGAGACATATTTTTTGATATGATATATGTAAACGTTGCAGCAGCCAAGTAATTCACAATATTATTGCCGATTAATACTGTGCATATCAGAGCTTGTGGATCTTCTAATAATCTCTTAATAATTTTTGCGCTTCTTATTCCCCTGTCTACCTTATACTGTAATCTGACACGGTTGATACAGTAAATGGCAATCTCAATCCCTGAAAAATATGAAGAGAATAAAATAAACAGAATTAACAAATAAAATTCAGCCATCTTTGTCTTCGTCCGCCTCTTTTTTTATTTTCATTTCTTGTAATATCGAAGTAATACGCCTCTTCCTGACGGCCTCGACTGTAAAAACAAAATCCTCATATTCCACAGAATCGCCTTTTTTTGGAATATGTTCAAGCAAAGTAATGACAAATCCGCCTACGGTATCAACTCCCATTGGTTCTATCTCCACGCCAAAAGTATCGGACCAATCGCGAATACTCAAGTTACCGGAAATCAGGTATTTATTTTCATCAATCTTTTCGAGTGTTTCTCTGGGCTTCTCATGTTCATCCTGAATTTCACCAACAATTTCCTCTATAATATCTTCAAGTGTAATAAGTCCTGCAGTACCGCCATACTCATCTACAACAATGGCCATCTGGCTGCCTTCTCGTATAAACTGCCGCAACAATCCTTCAATACTCTTCGGTTCAGGAACAAATTGAATCGGTTTCAAAATGCTCCTTAATTCTACATTCGGATCAAGAAAAACATCCTTTACATGTATTATGCCTATAATGTTGTCAGTCGTTTCTTCATAAGCGGGAATCTTGGTATGTTTTGTTTCACGCGCAAGTTCAATAAGCCCCTCTACCGGATCGGCGATGTTATACAAATGCATATCAACCCTTGGAAGCATTATCTCTTTTACCTGTACTCTTTTAAAATCTAAGATGCCATGTATCATCGAGCGTTCCTCTCTATCGACAATACCCTGTTTTTCACTAAACTCTACAAGCATCTTTAATTCATCAATAGTTACACATTTCTCCTCGTCTCCACTTTTAACAAAAATTTTGCTTATTACATTGATAAATGAAACAATGGGAACACGAAATGGCAAGAAAATCCTGTCGAAAATATAAATAGGCATAGCTGCCCACCTGGAATACTTATCTGGAACTTTTACTGTTATATTTTTGGGAATTACTTCTCCTATAATAATAACCGCGAGCAAGCTGAAAACACACACCATCCCTGCCGCCCAGACACCGCCATTGGGACTAAAGACAGCTATTTTTCGGGCGATGCCATAGGAGATACAAAAGAAACCAATGTTCGCCAGTATATTTCCAAGCAGAATAGTTGTTAACAAATTCTTCGGTGTTTTCAGGAGTGTATTTACCAATCTTTCGGATTTGCTATCACTTTTGCCAAACCGGCTAATCTCTTCTCTGGTTAATGAAAAAAAAGCGGCTTCTGTGGCAGAAAAAAAAGCGGAGAAGCAAAGCAGGAACAACATAAACAGGATTTGCGGCAGGTAATTTAAAAGTATATATAAGTTGTCTTCTTCCAAGAATATCACCCGGTATGGGGAATGAGTGGCGTTATTTATATATTACGAGAAATTAAATGTAAATTTAAAATTTTTATACCAACTAATAAACGCCTACCTTCAGAATTATAACCGTTAAATCACAAAAATGTCAATTACAAAACAACATGAAAATAAATACAGGAAATAAATACAAATTGACAACGCCTAATTGTTTTAATAAACTGAAATCTTTAACACTTAATATTTAAAATAATAGAGATAGTTTTCAGCATGTCGATATCACAGGTTGTAAATAAAATAAAACCTTCTGCAACATTATCTATTACCAGCAAGGTTAAATCCCTGGTCTCAGAAGGTGTGAGCGTAATCGGTTTTAGTGCAGGAGAGCCGGATTTTGATACCCCTGAAAACATAAAGCTTGCGGCAATCGAATCTCTAAGAAGCGGTTTCACAAAGTATACACCCACTTCTGGTATTATGGATCTAAAAGAAGCTATCTGCGGGAAACTGTCGAAAGAAAATAATATAAGCTATACGCCCCAACAAGTGATTGTCTCGTGTGGCGCCAAACAGGCAATTTATAATTGCCTCCTTGCCTTATGTAATGATGGCGATGAAGTTCTGATTCCCTCGCCATATTGGGTAAGCTATCCGGAACAAGTTGTCCTCGCAAGGGGGGTTTCCGTGTTTATTAATTCTTCTGATGAGAATGACTTTAAGATTACAAAAAGCGACGTTGAACGAAACATAACGAACAAGACAAAGGTACTTATAATAAACAGTCCCTGTAATCCTACCGGCAGCGTTTATACAAAAGAGGAACTTTATGAAATAGTCCATGTTGCAATTGACGCAGGCTTGTATGTTATATCAGATGAAATATACGAAAAAATTATTTATGACGGAGAGAAACACTTTAGCCCTGCTTCATTCGGTAAAGAGTTTTTTGAAAAGCTGATTACCGTAAATGGGTTTTCAAAAACATATTCGATGACAGGTTGGCGAATTGGCTATGCAGTTGGTCCTGCCGATATTATAAAAGCTGCTACGCTCATCCAGGATCATTCAACTTCCGGCCCAAACTCATTTACCCAGAAAGCGGCAATAACAGCCCTGCGGGGAGATGAAAAGGCGATTACAGATATGGTTGCAGAATTTGATAAGAGGAGACGATACATTGTGGAAAGGCTCAACAATATAGACGGGATAACCTGCATGTTACCCAAAGGCGCTTTCTATGTATTTCCGAATGTATCTGCTCTGTATGGACGTGATATCTGCGGCCAGACAACTGCTAACTCGGTAGATTTATCAAATTTAATCCTGGATAAAGCCCGAACGGCCGTTGTTCCCGGTGAATGCTTTGGTTCTGATCACCACGTCAGGTTATCATACGCTACATCCATGGAAAATATCAGAGAAGGCATGGACAGGCTGGAAAAACTCCTGTCTCAAGGCGTTTCATTCGAAGGCTAATTTATAGCGCACCATCTGATTTCACGTTCTGGCATGCCTGAATTTAGATCATACTATTTTTTTAGTATCTCCACCTTCCACACCTCCGGCCCTGTCAGGATATACTTCCATTCTAATTGGCCTGTTCGCTCTGCGTCCAGTTGATACTTTAATGGTTTTGGATCATGATCATTTATCAACACCATCATATCTCCCTGTTTAAGAGAATCAAATGTATCAAAAATCTTCGGGTGCCTTTCACGTGGCGGAATGTTTTGTACGTCTAGCGTAATAACCTTGCCTTTGCTCATTTACTTTATCCTTTCATTATATGGATAGTATTTATAATATTCTTTTGGAAATTTACCTTAACTTTCTGACAGGATAGTTACCGTTATCCTTTGGATATGACGTTTACTAAAGCTGTTAACTTTGACTTCGCTTTGAGCAAACGGGATTCACCGCTTTCAAACAATATAAAAGTTCCTTCTACTACTTCCTGCTCTCCATCATCTGTGACAACAGAGCCATTGCCGGAATTAATTATGACTATTACCTTTTGCTCTTTAGTATCTTCCAGCGCCGTTTGGCCCTCCTTCATGCAAAGGAAGTTGGCACAAACTTTTTGAGAATCGTATAAGCTTGTCGTTACTACGTTCTCTGCAGAAAATTTTGTAACTTCTTCTAGATTAAATTTTCCCATTTCAATCCCCTCAGCTAACGTGAACAGCGACTGCAACCAGTCTTTCCACTCCCTTGATACCCCTTTTTGACCCTTCAGGAGCAATCACAACCGTGCCTTTTGACAAACTTATCTCTTCATCGTCCAGATACATAACCCCTTTTCCTTCCAGTACATAAAAAATGCCGGTACCACTGGGATGTGCCGGTATTTCCTGACCTGGTTCTAAGCATATTAAAGGTGCCTTTGCATCAGGGGCGGCGCACAAGATTTGTGGACGAAACTGTTTGTTAAACTGTACTTTTTCCCGTAATTTTATAAGATTCAAAATATCTTTCCTCCCGGCAAACCTTTAGTTTATCTGCAATGTTAGAAAAAGCCCGCGTTCCTGCGCCTGTCAAAAAGTCTTTGACTCCGCCTCTTTCTGAGCAGCTTCAATTAATTCGTTAACAAACATTTCAACATCTGTATTGTGCATCATACATGCCAGGTTTACATCTTCCGTGCCAAATGCGGGACAATCAAAACAACTCTTACCAAAATGTTTCGAGAACACTTCTCTCGTTGCCGGATATTTTTTCGTTACCTCACCTGTAGTCATTTTTTTTGTGATGTATACTTTATTTGTTTCTGTCACCTCAGGTTGGTTGTCCTTTGGTTCTTGCATTATATAATTTCTCCGGTTTTCTTGTTTTAAAAGAGAGTCCGATGCGAAAAGTAGAAGTTCACAATATATCATTTAAGGGTGAAAGAGTCAATTATTTTCTCTTCCAGCCCAGTAATAAATCAGTATACTCTCCGTGCTTCCAAAAGGAGTATGCACGGTGTTTGATTCCTATTTTTTCTTCGATTTCTGCAAAGCGTTTGAGTTTGCTTGCTTCGTCCTTAATCTGTATAAGCCATCGGTCCTGTGCCCATTCCCAGTACCCGTATATCGGGCTGTAATAAGCATTGTGTGACTTAGCCTTAAATATAGCATCAATGATGTCGACCAGCATTTCGTAGGTTAATCTTTCTATGTTAGATATGTTATATTTTCTCATCTCTCCCTTTCCCGGCAAAAGGCTGAAGACATTGTGACCCGTGGAATCCGGGGCAAGGTCAATGGGCATGGGATCAATCAGATTGTTATTATACAAGTCCATCACAATACGCATTGCCTCGCGGTATTTTGTAAAGCTCAGCTTAACTGCCTCGTCCATAGACTCTAAATGATCCCTTGCGAATCTGGGCGAGTGGCAATCCTTGCAAACCGTAATCCATGCATCTCTTGTCGCCTTGTATTGATCAGCCCCTCGATCCACAAGAGAAGTACCCATGTAGGTATAAACCGTTGATGTATTGATAACATTGTGATCTCCTTTGGGCATATGGCAGTATGCACAGGTTGGAACGGAATAGTTTTCTGCATTGAGAGGTTTTGTCCAATCCCAGGTCTGCCCCTCTCCCTGAAAAATCATACCGTGGTATGATTGCATGTACATTTCATACTCGTATTGCTCAGGACCTGAATGACAGGTTGCACAGCTGTTTGGTTTTCTGGCCTCTGCCGTAGAAAATCGGTGCCGGGTATGACAGCCATCGCATCGGTTCTCAACTGCATGACAGCCGAGACAGGCAGCCGTTTCTTCGGCAGGCTTCTCTATCTGGCATCCCAGTTCTATCAATTCAAAATGATAGGCGTGTGCATGAGAACCTTGACCACCTTCACGATGTCCTTTCAATTGTTTTTCGTGACATTCACCACAGATATCGTAAGAAGGCATTGTGAGTTTCTTGTGATTTTTTCCATGGCATTTATCACATCCAACCACGTCTTTTCCTCTGGAAGGTGTTCCGTGTTTACTCTGTTTCCATTGGGTTACAATCCCAGGACTTTCTACCATGTGACAGGTGACGCACTCTTTATTTGTGAATTCTCCATCCACAGTACTGCCCGGATGGAAAGTATCGCTGTTGTAGTAGTATGCAGGATCGTACCATCGTACCACAGGTAAGAAACTGTAAAGATGACCAAACTTTCCCTTTCCGGAAAAGAGTTTCTTTGGGCCGGTATAAAAGCTTGAAAGCCCGCCTGCATGGTGAACGTTTCCTGAATCATCAGGGCCGACTCTTTCATCCAGGAGTTTGGACATCTCGTATTGAAATCTCAAGTTACCCGGCATTTCCTGTGGCATTGCATTTGTTTCACCTAAAAGTGTTTCAAGGTCTAAGGAACCGGCCTCATCTGTTTTTTGTGCAAAGGAAGGGGTTAAAATATGGGGGATAAAAAAGATGTATACAACAATTAGAAACGTGATGATCGAGAATTGTTTTGTGTTAATATTTAACATAATCACCTCCATATTATTTTAGTGCCAAGGAGTGTTGGAAAAGCATGCCAAATAACGTGTTAATCCTAACATGAAAAGAAAATAAATACACTTTTTTATTTTGCTTAAATTTTTAACTGATAAATATTGATATATTTGGATTTATATACTACTATAAGCCTCATAAATTCCGTATAAACCTGTTGGATATCTTATAAATGAAGGCAGTGGTTAAGACAAAACGCAAGAAAGGTATGGAGTTCATAAAGGTGCCCGCTCCGCAAATAGGCCCCCGGAACGTGCTTATTAAGGTCAAGGTTGCTTCTATCTGCGGTACTGATGTGCACATCTTTGACTGGACACGCTGGGCACAGCACCGCTTCACACCACCGCGCATCATTGGTCATGAGTTCGTGGGAAACGTTGCAAAGATTGGCGCGGAAGTGACCCACGTAAAGGTTGGAGACCGGGTTTCTGCCGAAAGTCATCTCACCTGCGGGTATTGCTACCAGTGTAATAATGGATATTCAGAGGTTTGTAGGAATTTCAAATTGTTGGGTGTTGATCACGACGGCACGTTTGCCGAATACCTCGTTTTGCCTGAACATGCGCTGTGGAAAAACGACCATAAAATTCCCGATGAATGGGCAACCATCCAGGAACCCTTTGGAAATGCCGTTGATACTGTATTGGCCGAAGACATCTCCGCAAAGACCGTTTTGATTCTTGGCGCTGGACCGATTGGTCTCTTTGCTACCGGCATTGCTAAAGCATGCGGCGCCTCGTTGATCATCGTCTCCGATCCCAACAACTACCGGCTGGCCATCAGCAAGAAGATGGGGGCACATATCGCCGTCAATCCCAGAAGGCAGGATGTTACACAAATCGTCATGGAAGCCACAAAAAATAATGGAGTTGACGTTGTCCTGGAATTTTCCGGTAACAATCAGGCACTGAATCAAGGCTTAAAGGCTGTTACGCCGGGGGGGAGAATTTCCATTTTGGGTATTTATGAGAGGCGTGTAAATATTGACCTGAATAAGGAAGTTATTTTCAAGAAAATCCGTATTTACGGGGTTACCGGCCGCAAGATATTTTCCACATGGCACAAGACCTCACGTTTCTTGTCTGCAGGGCTTGTAGACCCGACCCCCGTAATTACCCACCAGTTTCCATTAAAGGACTATGAAAAGGGCATGAAACTCATGAAGGATGG
>MHZA01000099.1 GCA_001828595.1 Planctomycetes bacterium RIFCSPLOWO2_12_FULL_40_19 | reverse complement strand
CCGTGAACGGTTATGTCTCGTAGAGACTACGCCTCGGCTTCCTGCTCGTAGAAAGAGTTCTGTCTCGGCCAGGTTGGGACATAAAGGAACTCCCCCCTCCAGATAAAGTCCATCAAATACATCTTCAGATGGTACTCTGTAACCACAGCCAAGGCACCTAACCTCCAGGTTTGTTCCATGTAAGTTTACTATTATCTCTTTTGGAAGTCCGCTTTTCTCATGAAGGCCGTCTATATTCTGCGTGAGGAGTCCTGCGAGTTTGCCTTCATCATAAAGTTTTTAAAAGAACAAATTAGAATCTTTCTAATTCTCTAATAGTTTTCCCAGTTCATCAAGATGTTCCTCTTCATCTGCCAGAATATCCTCAAGCATTCTCCTGGTAGTGGGGTCTTCAGAGACATCCTTAATAAACCCCTTAAAGGCCTCAATTGCACCCTTTTCTACTTCACAGTTGACCCTGATCATATCTTCAAGTTTTTCAGGCACATCTACTTTGTCAATCTTCATTGTAGGAATTCCACCCAGCGCCGTTATCCTTTCCGCAATCGCATAAGCATGTTTCATCTCTACCATGCTTAATTTCTTGAAAATCTCTGATACTACCGGGCTATTGATACCTTTAGCCAGATAGTGATGTTGAGAATACTGCATTATTGCCGTAAGCTCCTCAACTCTAATTTTATTTAATATCTCAATTATTTTTTTGTTTCCCATATAATTTGCTCCTTTCTTATATTAAGGTTTTTTACTTTCCATCGCCTGGCCGCAACACTTTAAACTTCCATCACCGCCGTTTTTCACTTCAACTTCAGCTCCACAAATTTCACAAAAATAAAATTCCCCTTTATGTGAAGACATTGTTACACTCCTTAAATTAGTTAACTAACGTTACCTTCTGTTTCAAGTTCTCTGGTATTATCCAAATCTTCATCTCTAATGCCATAAATACCCTTCTCAATGAAATAGCCTGCAACAAGTTGACGTATTGGATTAAATTACTTAGATTTCAAGCGATGTCAGAAACGGATACCATTAAAACTCGTAACTTTTATCTGCCCCTCCTTTCGATTAATTAATGCCACACTAATAATAACAAGCTTTTTCCCTTATGACAATGTTTTAGAAATTCGCAATATTCGTACCAATGATTTATTTTCGCAGACAAACTTTTGAGATAAGAAATAAGACACTTTGTAGCAAATGCTTATGTCTTCTAGTAAAAATGAAAAAGGCCTCCTTTAGCACCCTCCTGTTAATGAAAACGTAATATTTTCGCATTGCTGTGGCCTCCAAATACATGTTGCGTAAATCGTTCGCAATGTATATGTTTTGTAAGATCAGTTCATCGTTTCAAGCTTATAAGTATTAATGTCGTAAGCCACTATAATTTTTAAGCTTATGCGGAGATAACATCCGCTTGTTTGTGATTGTTCTATTGTTGGCATTCATATTGCGCTTTTAAATAAAAACGGGAACAAAGAAATGTTGAATCTTATAAGCATATTCTAACAAAAATGTCCTTTTATTAAAATATCTAAATTTATTATGTTTTGATATAATTAATTTTAAAGTATGGTTTCGCTAATACGAGATTATTGAAACCATATTAACTTTTCTAATTCAAAAAAAGGGGGAAAAATGACTGACGAAAGAGCACTATTTTGCAAGCTGAACACCCTTGAAAACTCAGATAAGGATTCACCAATGACCAAGAAGCATATACCTGTTATCACGGTTCCTCCAGTCTTAAAGACTGGTGAGTTTTATGATGTAAAGATTACAGTTGGGAAACCGGAACATCCGAATGAAAATGAACATTTTATACAATGGATTGAATTTTATATTGGAAGTGTGTATCTGGGCAGATTTGATTTTGCACCAGTAATGACAAAACCTCAGGTAACAGTGCCTTTAAAACTGAATCATAGTGGACTCGATTCGACACTAAGGGCTGTAATTCGCTGCAATAGACACGGTCTTTGGGAAGGCACGGCCCCAATAAAGACTGAATAGTAGGGGCGTATAATAATACGTCCCTACGTAGTGATAAAAAGTTGCCGAGGGCCTAATTCATGAATACTGAAAGCAGACGGTACCGTATAGAAAAAGACTCATTAGGCGAAGTAAATGTTCCATTAGAAGCTTATTACGGAGCGCAGACTGTCAGAGCGCTGGAAAACTTTCCAATCAGCGGTGTAAAGCCTCATTCGGAATTTACCAGATCTATGGTTTATGTGAAAAGGGCAGCCGCAAAGGTGAATAATGAGCTAGGATGTCTTGATAATGAGAAATGCGAAGCAATTATAAATGCTGCTGACAGGATTATTGAGGGAAAGTTTCAAGATCAATTTGTTGTTGATGTTTACCAAGCAGGCGCCGGTACGTCATATAATATGAACGTAAATGAGGTGATAGCCAACATTGCAATAGAATCTTTAGGCGGTAAGAAAGGGAACTACTCTATTGTCCATCCAAATGACCACGTTAACTTCGGACAATCTACAAATGATGTCTTTCCGACTGCCATGAGAATTTCTGCATTGTTTCTGCTGGCAGAATTATTTCCTGTGCTGGATGAGCTTGTGAATGCACTCAATGAAAAAGCTGAAGAATTTGATAATGTCATAAAATCAGGAAGAACACATTTACAGGACGCTGCACCCATAAGGTTTGGGCAGGAGTTTTCTGGCTATGCAGAAGCAGTTTCAAAATCAGAGGTAAATATTAAAAAGGCAAGTGATGCGTTAAAGGAATTAGGCATTGGTGGCACAGCGGTTGGGACAGGGCTTAATACCCATCCCGATTATCCGAAAAGAATCATAAAAGAATTGCAGAAAATCACAAATTTAGACGTTAGAGGTGCCTCAAATTATTTCGAAGCGATGCAAAGTAACGCACCTATTACAGAAGTATCAGGTTCATTGAAAGTATTGGCAATAGAATTAATCAGAATTGCAAATGACTTACGTCTTTTGAGTTCTGGTCCAAAAACCGGTCTCGCTGAGATAACCTTGCCCGCAGTACAACCGGGTTCTTCAATCATGCCTGGTAAAGTCAATCCTGTTATGGCCGAAATGTTGAACATGGTTTGCTTCTCCATAATAGGAAATGACATTACTATCACAATGGCATCACAAGCAGGACAATTTGAATTAAATGTAATGATGCCCGTAATGCAGTACAAACTGCTGGATTCAGTTTCAATCTTGACAAATGCATTGAAGGTTTTCACAAATAAATGCATAAAGGGGATTATGGTAAATGAGGATAGATGCTATCAATATGCAACCAACAGTATGGCCATAGTAACAGCCTTGAATCCCTACATAGGCTACTCAAAGGCGGCAGATATAGCAAAAGAATCATTATTGACAGGCAAGTCCATAAAGGAGATTATATTGAAAAATGGTTTAATGTCTGAAAAAAAACTCAATGCAATACTTTCACCTATGTCAATGACTAAACCTGGCTTTATTCAAACTGATAATGAAGTCAATTCTTGAAAACAGCTTGACTGTTGCAAAAGAGACGAATTATTTAGATATTTTGAATACCTTTAGAGAAAAAGAAAGGCCTTTTATAATTTAAAAAAGAGGAATGTGCTAAATGGGGAAAAACATGAAATACATTAATATCTTCAGTATCGCTTTTCTAATAGTATTATCATCCGGTTTTTTAAGTGCTGAACAATTATCTGACGAGTTACAGGAAACTTATTTAAAAGGTAATAGAGAAGAAAAAAGGCAACAATGCAGTAAAGAGGTGGCGCCCGCATTAGGAGTAGAATGTTCTTTCTGCCATAACGACGAAGTAACTGATTTTACTAAAGAAGGAAATAAGGCAAAATTTATGATGAGGGACGCAGTGGCAATTGGAGTAAAGTGTAACCATTGTCATGCCGGTAAGAAACAATTTACAGACAAATTAGAAGTAGCTGCCAAAATGATTAAACTGGCAGAAATGATGGATGTAGAATGTAATTACTGCCATGCAGGGAAAGGCGTTCTTACTAATGAGGGGAAAACGGCGAAGACCGCTATGATACTACAGAAATGGTCCGAAACCGGCAATAAGATATGCCTGGATTGTCATGATAAAAAGAAGCGGTTTAAATTGAACTCTCATGGAGAAGAAATTCTAAATGCACAGAAAGGTCTTTTAGGTATGTAAAATAAAAACAAACATCCTGGCTGTTTATGTCTCATAATAAAGAAGTAATAAAAAATTAGATATATTAATCTATATTTGGTTAGCTTTAACCCCGTTTTTTTATGAAGGAGGAATATAACATGGTAAAAGTAAAAACATTCAGTTCACAGCTAAGAATATTTCATGTAAAAGAAGAGCTGGAGACACTTGACAAGACTGTGAATGAATTTTTAAAGAAAAACAAAATTAAAAAAGTTGTCTCTGTGAGTGATTCGGCAACAGCGAATATTGACGGTGGAACGATGGGTTTAATACGCGTAGTTGCTTATGAATAGCATAATAATCAACGAGAAATGGAGAGAAATAACATGTTTACAAGAATATTAATCGTAATTTCCCTGCAAGCTGCTATTGGGTTTTTAGTATTGCCAAAAATAATTGCAGGTGATATTGATGCGCAAGGGCTGTATAAAAAACACTGTGTCACATGTCATGGTAATGACGGTACAGGTAAAACTGATTTAGGAGTGGGACTCGGCGCACGTAACTTTACTGACAAGGAATTCCAGGACTCTATCACTGACGAACAGATTGTAGAGCAGATTGAAAATGGAACTAAAGAAAAGATGTTCCCCTTTAAGGACAAACTTACTCCAGAGGAAATGAAGGCATTAGTTCCAGTTATAAGAGCTTTTGGAGGAAGGTAAATTAAGGCCGTCAATATCTATCAAAGTATTAATTTAAGAATCATAAATCAAATTACTAAACTCTAAAGAAGAAACATTAATAAATGTTTTATAATCACCTAATTTTAATATATATAGTTACCTGGAGAAATTAAATGAAGATAGCGGTATCGGGCAAAGGTGGTGTTGGCAAGACAACGTTAACTGCTGCTTTGTCAAAACTTTTTGCCGATAAAGGGCGTAAGGTTATAGCCATAGATGCCGATCCTGATACTAATTTAGCATCGGCGCTGGGTATTAAAGACGCTGATAAGATTACGCCTCTGGTTGAATTAAAGGAGCTTATTAAGGAACGCACAGGCTCAACATCAGATGAGTACGGAAAATTTTTCAAATTAAACCCGACTGTTGATGATCTGCCTGAAAAGTATTCTATTTACTGCAATGGTTTGAGGTTGATGACCCTTGGCACGATTAAGAGAGGCGGAAGTGGTTGTGCCTGTCCCGAGGGTGTCATGCTGAAGGCACTGTTGAACCATTTAATATTGCAGAGAGATGAAGTCGTGATAATCGATATGGAAGCCGGTATAGAGCATCTGGGACGTGCGTCAGTAAGGGCTGTTACAGCGCTGATTGTTGTAGTAGAGCCCGGCAAGAGGAGTATCCAGACTGCGTTTCAGGTAAAAAAGCTTGCCGGAGATCTGGGTATAAAAACCATCTATGCAGTCGGCAACAAGGTAATGAATAACACTCACAGGGTATTTATAAAGAACGCGCTCGGCGATATACCGTTGCTGGGGATGATTTCATACAGTGATAGACTGATAGAATTAGACCTCAAAGGAGAAGCGGCATTTAGTGATAATAATAAATTATTATCTGAAGTCAGTGAGATAATAGCTAAATTAGAGGAGTATGTAAAATGACAAGGAAATTTGAGGGAGCCGATCAGGAATCTCTGGATTTACTTAAAAAAATGAAGGATAGAGGAATTGAGAGTTCGTATGA
>MHZA01000098.1 GCA_001828595.1 Planctomycetes bacterium RIFCSPLOWO2_12_FULL_40_19 | reverse complement strand
CAAAGAATAGAGGAGGGGCCTTTGACTTAACTGTTGAACGACGTTATAGTGTTTCTATCTCAAGACCGCTTAGAATACAATATCCGGGAGCCTGGTATCACGTTATGAACAGAGGACGGCGCAGGGAAGCCATATTCCCCTGCAAAAGAGGATTATCTTGCCTTCATCGAGGTTTTAAAGGAAACCGTAACATTACGGAATATTTGGTATCAGGCGGGGAATAATTAATGAACCGAGAAAAGTAGCGATTTATTTGACAAGGTGTCTGCGGCGCGACTCTTTGAAAGAAATCGGCAAACTGTAGAGGAATGTTTTTAGCCTTCCATTTAAGCACTTAGTCATGGTATAGGGAAAGAGTTTAATGTTCCTTGCGGAATACTTTTCTTGTTTCTCGGAACAACCACAACACGGTTCTTTTCCTGATATTTACCGGCATATATATCTTCTTTGCCACATAATGCTACATTCAATTCTAAACACAGAGAAGCGTATTGCCCGTCTTCTTCTTTCACAAAACAAGTAAATTTCTGCATCTTACTTTCCCTATGCTAGTGTTTGACAGATTTATTATGATTTGAGAGCTACTGTATGTGGTTAGTCTCTAAGCCGACCTGCCCGCCCGCCTGACCAGTCAGTTCGGGCAGGAATAGGTACCCGTCCGAACGGCACCTGCCCGACTTCTTCGTTCAGGCGGGTAAGGGAGAGTTTGGAAACCACTTGAAAACCAAATTTGACTTGCAATAATCGTAGTTAAATACCATACTATGACATTATTTAATAGTGGGAGGAATATTATGATAAAAACAGATGTCCTTATTTCTGAAGTAATATCATTGCCTGTCGATATTAGAACCCAATTAATAGAAAAATTGCTGGATAGTCTCAATCCAACAAAGAAAGAAATTGATGAATTATGGGGTAAAGAAGCGGAGTTAAGAGTCCAGGAAATAAAGACAGGGAAAGTAAAAACAATTCCAGGAGAAGATGTTTTTAAAGAGATTCAAGATAAACTCAGTTCATGAAGTATTCTTTCCATCCATCAGCAAAAAAAGAATTGAACGAGGCAATTGACTACTACAATGATTGTCAAGATAAGTTAGGACTCGAATTTTCCAAAGAGGTATATAAATCCATACAGATTATTCTGCAATTTCCGCAAGCATGGTCACAATTATCAAAAAATACCAGACGTTGTTTGGTAAACCGTTTCCCTTACGGCATAATTTATCAGACCACAGAAGATGAGATATTTATTATTGCTATAATGCAATTAAATAAAAAGCCAAACTATTGGCATGATAGGATAAAATAAAATCTAAAAAAGACATTCGACCAATTTAATCCACAGAGGTTACAAAGGATTTAAAACCTATCCAGAAACTCTTTGCCCTTCCTGATATTCTCAACTGGCTGCTGCACTGTTTTAGAATTGACAACATAAAACCCATGATATCCTGTTGATTCAAGGGTAGAGACGAACTCCGCAACTGGTAATATGCCTTCTCCAATGGGGACCTCTATATTTCGTCCTTCTTCAGCTTGTCTGGTGTCCCAGAGATTTGTGTGGACTATATAATTGTGTAATTCATGTATACCCTTGATAGGGTCCAGGTTGTTTATTATTAGTGATGCCGGGTCATAGATTAATCTGACTCCTTCGGTGTGTAGTGATTTCAGAAAATCCTTCAGTGTTGAATAATTATCAAATGAAATTTTTGCGGCAAGTCGGCATCCGTAATTTTCGGCATGTCTGCCAATCTCACTCAGGGCAGTATTTACGGAATGCCAATGCGTGGAGTCAGTATTATTTGGTATGCTGCCTGTTTGTATGGTTATAATATTGGTTTGTAAATCGAGGGCAAGGTTTATAATTGCCTTTATTCTCCTGATGAGGAGATCGAATTCATTTTCATTGATAAATCCTGATCCCAGTTCACCGCCAAGGGCGCAAAGTTCTAATCGGTTTAAATCTATAAGATGCCTTAATTCCCGCCTGCCCGTTCTTGATAGATTTTCAGGGGTTATCTCTCTTTGTGTGGCATCTATCTGAATACCTTTGAAACCAAGGAGTGAAGCAGTCTTGATACCATCCTTAATCATTAACCGCAGTGATTCCAGCACGACACCGGTCTTATGTCTTATCATACAATTTATTATCTAAACAGGGCGATCTGTGTAGCCGCAGGCCAAAGCCTGAGGCTGCAACAAAGTGCGTAAAGTAATAGTTTTAGTCTCTGCTCCTTGTGATTTGTAATTTCCAGCGTGTCCAGGTTGGGATTAGGTTTATGGCAATAAACGCTGTCTTGTCTTTCTGTCTCATTATCCTACTTTCTCAAACGCAACTTTTTCGGCGCCGCATGCAGGGCAAATCCAATCAGCCGGCAGAGCTTCGAAAGGAGTACCGGGTGGAATTCCGTTAATGCTATCTCCTTTTTCAGGATCATATATATAGCCGCAAACCGAACATTCCCATTTTGCCATCTTAATAACCTCCTAACCTGGACAAGCCAGAACCAAACAGAAGTTTAATAAATTACAAATCTCAAATAATAAAACCCAAACAAATTTCAAATTACAATGTCCGAATGACCAAGCTAAGCCTGATGACCGAAACCAGTTTTGTCTGGGATTTTTGGATTTTTTTGTTATTTGATATTTTTCAGATTTCCTGAAAAATGCTATGTTCTCGCAAAAGTGATTATGTAAGACTGCTGACTGGTGAGATACAGGTTGATGTTTCTTCCATTAATTCTTTTGCTGCAGTTACAACATTTCCAATAACCGTATCAATCGGTTCATCTAATGATGCCCCTGCAGCACGCACATGTCCGCCGCCACCAAAATCGGATGCCAATTTACTTACGTCTACCGTGTGTTTTGAACGAAAACTCACCTTTGTTTTTCTCTCTCCCAGTTCCCTGAATATAACTACAACCTCCACTTCATTTACGGCACGAATCAGATCGATGATTACATCCGTGTCCACAAATTCTACACCGGATGATTTAATCATCTCCCTGGTCATCTTGGCCCATACCAGTTGCCCGTTACATTCTGAACGTAAGGTGCCAAGCGTAAGGTTTAATAACTTCAAATAGCTCAGGTGTCTGTTCTGATACAGCTTTTCATAAATTAACTCCGATCTTACACCAGCCCTGATCAAGGCAGAACAAGCCTTCAATGCCTTTGCGCTTGTATTACTGAATTTAAACCACCCTGTATCAGTTGCAATTGAGAGGTACAAGGGAGTTGCTACCTCCGGTGTAATTTCTTCATTCATATATATGATCATGTCATATATCAGCTCTCCGGCAGAAGATGCGTCTTTGACTATAACATTTATGTCAGCAAAACCGGAATTCGTTGGATGGTGATCTATGCATATCTTAGTGATCTGACTGGCCTTGATCGTATCTGCAAAGTCGCCCAACTGGCTCCAGTCAGCGACGTCAACTATGAAAATAGCATCAAAATCATCAAGGTTAATATTAACACCTTTACTTTTCAGAAACTTAACATCCTTGTCAGGATCAAAACAACGGTAGACAGAGGGAAGCGCTTCATTGTTTACTATTATAGTATCTTTATTTAGTCCACACAAAAACCGCTTAAGTGCAAGTTCGGAACCGATGGCATCGCCTTCAGAAAAGAGATGGGTCGTTATGATGAACTTTTTACCTCCATTTATAATGTCTACAATTCTTTCCCACATAATAGAATTTAGCTCCCTTCAGCCCGCCCGAACGACGAAGTCGGGCAGGTCACTAACTTCTTGATTTTGCTTACTCAAAGTTGTGAAAGTTTTTAGAAATATAACATCATTTTGTTAAAATTCTGTACAGATCTATTGTATATGCGTAAAAGTTTCACACTATATAAAGACTTATACCTCCAGCATCCATGGAATATCTTCCTCTGCGCACCAGAGCGATGGTTCCGTTATTACACGAAATTCATCTTTAAATTGAGTAACGTGAGCGCTCTCCATCCTGATAAGAGCCTCAAACATTTTTTTTGCTCCTTCATCTTTTGTATTCTTTGCTGCATCTTCATAAAATTTACAGGCATTTCTCTCTACATCTATTATTATCTTTATTACATCCTCATAGGTTGCCTTTTTTTCAGGCCTCTTTACCTTGACGGCTTTTGATACCTTTATCTTTTTAGTTTTGGGGCTTTTACCGAAATTATCTTCATACCATTCTCTTAATTGCTCATAATGTTTCTGTTCCGCATCTGCCATTACATCGAATTTAAGCTTTGCCGCCTTGTCTTCAAGCTGTGCTGATATCTTCTTGTACAGGCCGCTCGCCTTGAGTTCTTCTGCCATTGCAGTTTCTACAATATCTAACGTTATATCCTTTTCCCCCAAATCATTTTGCTTTTTCTGCAAGATTCAGACTCCTGATAATTTGTGAAGGCTACTTTCTAAAAAATAATCTCTTTGCGTTCTTTGCGGTGAACTATTTTTTATACAATACCAAATATGTATTCACGTGTCTACATACCAATTGACAAGAAAACAATACAATACTAAAATGCACTATATGAAAGCAAATGGGAAATTAAAAAAATACCTGTACCTTAATAATAAATACATAACCGATTCAGACGAATACCTGAGAAAGGGTGACTACGCACAAGCTTCAGAAAGATCATGGGGTGCAATGGTCACAATAGCCAAAGCAATTGCGTCACAACGAAGTAAAACAATCAAGACGCATGAAGGAGCAAAGTTTTTTCTGGCTGAAATTGCAAGAGAACTAAAAAACGCAAGCATTAACAACACTATCCTTAATTGCAGATGCTTTACATCAGAATTTCTATGAAGATTCAGCGCACCACGATACTGTAAAAGAAGTGGCAAAGACCATCAAACAATTTGTTAAATGAATGCGCAATAGATTTAACCTTTGCTAGAACCTGTTTGAACCTTTTTACGAAAATAATTTGTGTACTTTACCATCTAACTTTGCCAAAACTCCGTTTTCTAACTTTAATGATAGATGTTTTTCTAGGGGGAAATCGGGGGACACCATACTTATTTCCTCTGTCATGAGAATGCTAATATCGAAACCAATAGGTATGGTGTCCCCCGATCTTGTGAGTAATCGCTTAGAAGATTGTCAAACTTCTAAATAACGTTTCCAATATTGTTCTACATCTTTTTTAATATTATTTATAACGTCGACCTGTTTAACAGGATTAAAAAGGTGGGCATATCTATTCTGTGTTCCGAGATACTCTTCAACCGGTTTAAACTTTGGAATAACGGTGTGCTTTACCTCTCCATAAACAGCTTCTTTCAATGGCCAGATACCAGTCTGCACTGCAAGCCTTGCAATATTTACTGAATTTGTGGAGTCAAATGACCATCCCGGAGGACAGGGAGATAAGGCAATAAAGAGTTTTGGCCCCTTAAACTTAGATGCCTTTTCGAACTTGTTAGAGAGATCAACAGGGTCTGATGGAGAGACGGTCGCCAGATATGGCGGTTTGTGCGCTCTCCATATCTCAAACAGATCTTTTTTCTTCTGGGCAGTTCCCTGAGGGTTTATCTCTCCTGGAAGTGATGTGCTTGTCCTAGATCCATACGGAGTTGCGCTTGACATCTGGAAGCCAGTGTTAGAGTAAGCTTCATTATCATAGCAGAAATAATAGAAATCCAATCCCCTGTATATTGCGGCTGATGTTGATTGCAATCCTATGTCGTTTGCTGTGCCATCACCAGTAAGAACTACTACTTTCAGGTTCTCCTCGCTTTTTAATTTCCCTTTTTTTATAAGTATGTCGAGAGCGTCTCTTATTCCCTGAGCGCCTGCAGGCGCACACGCCATCGCTGTATACATCCATGACGAACTGAAAGGGCTGTATGGATAGACTGAAAGCAAGGTAAAGCAGCCGGCGGCATTCACAATAACCACATTCTTGCCCAAAACCTTATACGCCAGCCTTAAGGCGAGAAGCCCCCCACACCCGGCGCATAATGCAGTTCCTGGAGAAATATGCTCGTCTTTTGAAATATCTTTAAATTTTTTGTAAACAACGCTTTTCACAGACATAGTTAACAATAGGATTGAGGAATTCAGGTATTGGGGAAATAACGGTTTAAACTGTTTAAACGGCTTAAACTGTTCAAACCGCTTCTATTTCCTGCTTTTAGGCGCTTTGTTAAGTTTTGAGTTTCCCTCAATTCCTCAATCTCTCCACCCCCTCTGAAGTCTTACCCGCAATATTTAACAAATTATTTATTTGCTCCAAATCACCTTTTGTGTACAGGAGCTGCGTTTCGGGAACAACGCCGATCTCTATGCTTTTCCCCATCTCTCCAACTATATGGTTGAATTCGGTATGACTTATATCCTTGCCCCCAAGCCCACCTATAAAAGATAATATTGCTTCCGGCCTGTCTGGCTCATGATAGAGCGCCGTTGTGATATAATTAAAAAGAATCCCCCCAGCGCCGGGGCTGATGTTCTGATCTATAACGGCAACGGCTCTCTTACCGCTTAGTAATCTCCTCAGCTCCTTATACGGAAATGGTCTGATAAGCCTCAATCTTAAGAGACCGACCTTTAGGCCCATTTCCCTGAATTTGTTTACTGCCGACTTACCTTTAACGGCAAAAGAGTTGCTCATTATAATAACATAATCTGCATCATCCATCCTGAAAGCTTCAATTGCAGAGTATGATCTGCCAAATATTCTCTTAAAATCGACGGCAACTTCATTATGAACGGTTAACGCATTTAATGATGCCAGATGCACTTGATATTTAAAATATGAATACACACTTCCTCCCAGCACAGCTACGCCTTGTGACATTGGGTTTGATGCCTTAAAAAAAGCATGTTTTGGATTGTATTCCGGCAGAAACCTGCTTACCGCATCCTTATCGGGAATCTCAACCGATTCTCTCGTAAATGAGAGATAGAATCCATCCATATTTATCAATACCGGCAAGAGCACCCTTTCATCCTCTGCAATCCTGTAAGCCATCAGGATGGTATCCAGAACCTCCTGGCATGTCTCCGCGTGTATCTGTATAAATCCGGAATCTCTGGCAGAAAGGACATCATTGTGGTCCGGTTCGAGTGTGATAGGAGCAGATAAACCTCTTGACACATTAACGAGAACCAGAGGCACGCGCCAGCCTGTTACATTGTAAAGCATTTCGTATCCGTACAATAACCCCTGGCTGGAGGTTGCAGCGAATACCCTGGCTCCTGTGGCGGACGCAGTACCTGCCGCAGTAATCATGGAATGCTCAGAATCCATGTTGGTAAATTTAGCATTCATCTCCCCATCGTTTATCCATTGTGATAACGTCTCAATTATTTCCGTCTGTGGAGTGATAGGAAATGCGGGGACATAATCTACCTCTGACAGCCTTGCTCCCCATGCAGCAGCGTAATTACCGGTCAGCATCTCTTTTACCATGCCTTTACCTCACGATCCTTCGAAATCACCTTCTTTGGGCATTCATAAAAGCAGGTAAGACAGCCTTTGCAATTATTGTAATCTATTTGAGGATAATCGCCCTCATCAATTGAAATACAACTATGCGGGCAGTAAACAAAACAAGTACGACACCGCGAACACTTTTCATGATCAATGACAGGCCGGAACAAGCGCCAATTACCGGTCTTTTTTAATTTTGTGGTTTCTTTGGCATAGACGCTTGGTGTACCAATACGCGGATTAGCATATTCTAATTTTACAATTTCATCATTCACGGCTTCTTTTATGGGTTTACGATAACGAGGGTGTGCTTCTGGTATCCTGTCAAAGCACGTAAGCGCAGCTTGAACATTTTTCTGTATAGTTTCTTTTTTGAGGTTTAGGGATGAGAGTTCCTTGATTACCGCATTTTCTAATGAACTCTTTGTTATCACCCCTGTAAGTTTACACACGACTGCCGCAGCAGCGCTGCTGAGCACAGGTTCTCCAATAACATTTAAGGCTATTTCCGTTATATCAAGGGTAACGATTTCACCGACTATTCCATGGGTATCCTTAACATGTGAAGCAGGATAGTGAGTATTAATTATTGTTATAGTCCCCTCCCATGTGCCTTGAAGCACATTTGCGCTTTTATCACCCAACAATGTTTCATCTGCTATCATGTTTATATCAGGACTGACTATAATACCTCTCTCAAGAATCGTTTCTTTAGATAATCTCGTGAAAGCCACCATTGGCGCACCCCTTCTCTCTGCGCCATATAAAGGACTATCCTGGGCAAAAAATCCTTCAAGGAATGAAGCCGTGCCAACAATCCTGCTGGCAGTCTTCATACCCTGACCACCCCTGCCGTGAAATCTTATCCTCTTTATCATTTTATTTGTCTGTGTATTATATTTAAATTAATAGTCTAAAGACTTAACTCCTTTCTGGATTTTACCCTTTAGGGTTTTATTTACACCTGCCTGTGCGTGTCCGCCTGTCTGCCGTACTTGGCACAGGCAGGCACGCAGACAGGGGTGTAATAAGCACAAAATTAAAATTCCTACACATTAAAATAATGACATTGCCCACGATAGGAAGAGGAGTAGAATTCAACAACCGGCCAGCCTTGCCTTGCTCCGAAGTGTTGGTCCACCGTTTCCAACCCTCATGATTTGCATTGGTTGTCCCTTTCCACAATTTGGTATGGGATACATCTTGAAATCATTTCCCACGGCATCAACGCTCATAAGAAACTCTTTTGAATTTGCCATTATGCCGCCGCCTCTGTACAATTTTACAAGTTCACCATTTTCTATCTTATAAACCTTGTTGGCAGAAATCCTGAAGTTTTCTCTGGATTCGCTTATGGATGGTATTCTGTGGTTAACGATGTAATACCCATCCTTTACTTCTTTGATTATGCTTTTCGGGTTTTTCTTGCCGGGGACAAAGGCGGTATTTGTCATCCTGACTATTGGCACCATTGCGGATGTAGTTGCCCGCATCGAACCATTAGGTTCATGTCCAAGGATTGAGGCGTTTTCGCGTCCATTCAGAAAAGTTTTTAAAATACCATCCTTGATTACATCTATGCGTCTGGCGTGCGTGCCTTCTGCATCGTATTTATAATATCCATATCCCATCACGGTAGGATCTGAGAATGCGTTTACGAGGGGTGATGCTATCCGGTTGCCTATCTGGTTTTCCTCCCGGCTCTTATAAAGCCAGGACCTGCCTGCGTAGGCAGTTTCCATCTTTAATACCCTGTCTGACTCTGCAGGATGCCCGACTATTTCGTGTACGAGCAGTGTATTAAAGTGAGGGTCAGTTACAACAACAACTTTACCTTTACTTGTTTTAAGAAATTCTGCGCCCGAAAGTTCAATTGTGTCATTTGTTCTCTCAAGTGCAAAATCAAGAAAGCTCAGGTTATAGCAGTTTTTGCCTTCAATTATTTCCCATCCTCTTAAATCACCAAGGTAATCATAACAGACTTCAGGGCTTGATTCTCCCTTTTGCGCAGACACATAGACAACACCCTGTGTCAGCGGCAATGACTGGTCTATATTTGCGCCTTCTGAACTGCAGAATAATTCCCTCGTAATGCCGGTCTTTATCCTGGTAGCCGTATATAGTACAGATGAATCAAGCTCCTTCATTTGCCTGGAAACGTTCATACTGGTCTTTAATACCTTCTGCAGGGAAATCTTTCGCGGGTCTATTTCGAAATCTGCAGGGACCGTATCCTGACAAACCTTAATCTTTGCAAGCCTGACTTCTGTTAATGAATCGGCTTTCTTTTTAAACTCTGACTTTCTCTTTGCGTTGGCCATTGCCCGCTCATAGGCTATATTTATACCGGTTATAATCAGTCTGGTTATTTCCTTAATCTTTAAATCGTTTTTTCCCAGGGACTGGCCATAAAATCCCCAGGACGACATTTCGCCTGCAATAACCCTTATACCGAACGAGGCATCATAATCGTCCGTTACGTCCTTGGATTGTCCATTTTCAGAAGTGGCTGATTTGAATTCGCTGATTCCAAGCCTTAAGTCCGCGTATTTGCAGTTATCTAAGGATTGATAATGTGCTGATAATGTTTTAAAGACGTGTGGTCTTAGCTTGTCCAGGATTTCTATGCGTGGTTTCATTGCAGATTAATTAGTTACTTTCACTAATTTAATTTCTTTTTATCTGTATTCCTTATCGTAATATTCATTACAATAGTAACAAAGGCTACCAGGAATACCATCCCTACAGTAGTTACAATGGTCATATGAATCAGGTGCCCTTTGATTTCAGCTTCGGCCCTGTCTATAGGAACCGCCACCGAAATAGCGCCTCTCAGGTCTCCAAATGTATAATCCGTGGCCTTGTCTTCGGGATAATCTTCCTGTATGAATTCCGGTACGGTTTCCTTTGCAGAGTGGCATTTAAGACACGCCTCCTCTATGTAGAGGGGAATGAGATATCTCAGTACTTTTTTACCATCTATCTTATCAACACCTTTATATTCAGATAGGTTCTTGTCTTTCTCGAATTCAGTCAGGGCTATTTGTTCAAATTTGTCAGGTTTGTTTTTAGGGTTTCTATATTTTGAACTGATTTGTCTTAGTTGATAACCTGTTGCATTATAAAACTTTTTGCCGATTTCATTTCCGGCCATTGCCGGCATGAGTCTTTTGGCCTCTTTATGATGCTGCAAATTTGCAATTGCTATTGTTTCTGCCAGATATTCTCTCGTGTGCTTAAGTTCGACGGCAATCATCTCGCATTTATCGAATATCTCCTTCCGCAACAAGGTAGATTGTTTCTGGAAGTTTGTAATACTAATTGAAAGTATTACAATAGCTACTACAAATATTATAATTCCGTATAGTTTAAAATTCTTTTTCATTTTAAATTTACAGGGTTTTGAACAATGGTTTTCAGTCTAACATAAAATAGATAGGTTTACTAAAAAAATTATAAATAAATTCTGATATCATCAATCCCGAATCGTCAATCGTAAATCCCAAATCAATATCCCTCAATTTCCCTCTCAAGTTCTGGTTCGGCCATACTCCTTAAACCAATCAATTCCGGTTTATCTACTCTCTTATGCTGGATTAAGACCTTAAATACGTCTCCCATTCCGACTGGCAGGAAAAGGTTCTTTATTGTCAGGAGACTGCTGATATCTCCCTGCACCTCATTCATCTTATTGAGGATGCCAAGCGCTATTAAGAAGTTTGATTGTTTGGTAAAGCCGGTTATGCTTAACCCATATTTGCTTCCTTCCTGCATTAAACTGCTAAAATTTACGTGAGCCGTTATATCCTGACTACCGACTCTTTCGTATGGATTCTCATTTGTCGTATGCCCGTAATAACACATCAACGTTCCTCTGTGCCTCTCTTCAGAATAAAGGTCTTCGGCAAGGTGTCCATAGTCTATAGTGATAACAAAGCCACGCTTCAAGTAACGGGATATATTTCTTACCCAATCCAGCGCTTTCAGGTTTACTTCTGCTCTTTGCCCTTCTTTTAAGCTTATTTTCGACTCTTTAAAATAGTCTTCCAATACCGGATTTGATAGCTTATCTACCTCCTCACAAAACTCATCGTTTTCAATCGTTACATATATTTCTTTCAGGCAATTATCCTCTACTATCACCTGGTGTACCGGAAGAGCGTCAACAAATTCGTTTGACAAAAAACATCCTTCTAAGGGTTCAAACGAAAAACCGTCTTCAGAGAAAGATTCCCACGATACTTTGTCTTCCAACCCTTTCAAGGTATCAGATTGTCTCTCAATAAGATTCCGGCTTATTTCCACTATTCTGTAATCAACCTGCTCAAAGAATTCAGGGAATTCTTTTTTTATAAAATTAATTATGTCATGACAGAGCCAGCCCTTACCGGCACCTATCTCCACTATCGTAAACTGGCCTCTTCCCATGAGCCGCCACATCTGTTCCATCTGTCTGGCAATAAGTTCACCAAATACGGGATGAACATCTGAGCTTGTGTAATAGTCGCCCTTTTTACCTATCTTCTCCTTCCCGGAGGTGTAGTATCCATATTCGGGATGATAAAGAGCCAATTCCATAAAATCGGCAAACGTTATCTTCCCTCCCTTATTTATCAAATTTACAATCTCTTTTCTTAAATCCGGGATTTCCATTACAAAATGGTAACAGAAACTGCAAGCATTTTCTAAGATTTAATCTGAATGTATAGGAATTCCGGAAAAAACCACGAAATACACGAAAGGAATTTTTTTGTGGATAATGATAAAGATTGTATCCAATTTGTGATGATTATGACATCCTTCGTTTACTGTAACTCACAACGCGAAACCTGTAAATTAAACTGACAAACAAAAAAGGCGTTTCTGCCTCTTACTAACACAGGAACGCCTTTTTTTAAATACCTTTTTATTTTATACCACATTACAGTTTACTAATAATACCCTTCTCCACGTTGTTTTCTCTCTTTTGGTTGCTCTCGATGGCTCTGACCGGGCTTTTCTGACTCTGACTTTGAATATTTATCAGGGTTTGCATTATATGCGTTTGCACAACCTTCACAACATAAGTGAGTGGTCTTTCCATCATGTTCCACATCTACCTGTTGACCCTTGCTGTCTGCAGTCTTTCCGCAGACCGGACACACATCGCCAGAACCTTCACCGGCAGAAACTCCCTTGACACATCCTTTGGCATCGTCCATATTGCATTCCTTTTGACTTTCCTTTTCCTTAACACCGCAACAACTGTTGGCAAATATCGCATTGCCAGAGTTAAAAGCTGCTAACAAAAATACAATAACGACAGCAACCATTAAAGATCCCATACGCTTCATAATACCTCTCCTTCTTCTTAAAAATATAAATATTGACTAAATTTCATGTAAATCTAAATTGCTATATACGTACAATAATCAACATAGAATATGCCTGATTAGTTCCCTAATTTCAAGCAAATAAATCTGCTTAGCTTATAATATTCTATTCCTTAATTTCTTACCGTAACATCATATATATAAATACATTGCAAATGTTTTATTTGCATTCTTTGTTTGTTTTTGTAAAATTAGCTTTCTTTTTTCATGTGATCCTTGAACAGTACAATTAACAGAAAGGCAGTTTCTATTAAATGGAAACGGTTAAACTAACCATTAACGATAAAACTTATGAGGCTGAGCCAGGCAAGACTATACTCGAAGTAGCCAGTGAAAACGATATCTGGATTCCTACTCTCTGCTATGATAAACGTCTCGATCCATACGGCGGATGCAGAATGTGTCTGGTCGAAGTTAAAGGGGCAAGGCAGTTATTGCCTTCATGCATATCCAGGATTAATGACGGCATGGTCGTAAATACAGAATCTGAGAATGTCCGCAGGACAAGGAAAGGTGTCCTGGAATATATCCTGTCAGACCATCCACTTGACTGTATGACCTGCGAGGCTACAGGTTGCTGCGAGCTTCAGGATGTCGCATATTCCATGGACATCAAGGGAGAAAGATTCAGGAGTGAGGAAAAAAGAGGCGGAGAACTCCATGATAGAAACAAGCTTATTTACAGAGAAACGCCCAAGTGTATAAGATGCGGTAGATGTGTAAGGATATGTGATGAAGTAACGCAGGAACACGCAATAGAGTTTGGAGGCAGAGGATTTCAAATGTGGGTTGCCACGCCTTTTGGTGAATCACTGCTGGATGGCCCATGCGTCCTTTGCGGTCAGTGTGTATCCGCATGTCCTACAGGCGCCCTGTACGAGAAACAGGCAATGGGCAGAGGTCGTCCCTACCAGATAAAAAAAGTCAGATCAACATGCGGCTACTGCAGTGTCGGATGTCAGATTGATATCCATGTTGATTACAAAGGAATAAATAAAATAACCTCAGAAGTGGGGTCTACACCAAACAACGGTAATCTGTGCATGAAAGGCAGATTCGCCTATGACTTCATAAACCATCCGGACAGGCTTGACACCCCCATGATAAGAAGGAATGGAAACCTCGAAAAGGCAAGCTGGGAAGAGGCATACGGTATCATTTCAGAAAAATTGAAAGGTATTAAATCAAAATACGGGTCAGATTCCATTTCATTTATAAGTTCAGGACGGTGTACGAATGAAGAGAATTATCTGATGCAGAAATTCGCAAGGGCCGCAATCGGTACTAATAATATTGACCAGTCAGAAACAGAGTGCCACGCCCCAACCTTAACCGCTATGAGAAGCACTCTTGGTCTGAGCGCTACAACAAATTCAATCGAGGAAATCTCAAAATCCGAAGTTATATTTGTGATTGGTGCTAATGTTACGGAGTCGCATCCCATAATAGGGCTTGAGATAAAGAAGGCAGTGCGCAATGGTAAAACGCTGATTGTAGCTGACACACGCAAGATATGGCTGGCAAAGAAAGCAAAGACCTTCTTAAATATTCAACCCGGAACAGACACCGCTCTCATCAACGCCATGATTGACGTAATCATCAAGGAAGGACTCCATAATGAAAAGTTCATAGAAAAAAAGACAGAAAAGTTTAACACACTTAAAAATGCAGTTGCAAAAGATGATATTAAGAAAACCGTAAGACTAACCGGTATATCAGAGGAAGCAATCAGGGAAGCCGCCCGAATCTATGCCAATGCAGAAAACGCTATAATATTATATGGAAATGGTATAACACAACACAGGTCTGGGGTTGATAATGTAAAAAGTCTCGTAAACCTTGCCCTGCTGACGGGTAATATAGGTAAGGAAAGCGCAGGGATATACCCGCTCCTGGGTCAGAACAACGGTCAGGGCACCTTCAACATGGGAGCTATACCTGATTTCTATACAGATTTTCAGTCGGTTTCTGAAAATGCAATTCGCAAGAAATTCGAGAAGATTTACAAAACCTCGTTACCCAAAAATAAGGGCCTGCAAATCAGGGAGATGTTTGATCATGCACAAAAGGGTAAAGTCAAGGCAATGTACATTATGGGCGCTGATCCCATGATGAGTGAACCCGATACAACAAGAGTAAAGAAGGCGCTGAACAAACTGGAGCTATTGATAGTACAGGATATCTTTATGTCGAATACGGCTCAATATGCCGATGTAATACTGCCGGCAGCCTGCTTTGCTGAAAAGGACGGTACGTTTACTAATATTGAGAGACGGGTACAGAGGATAAAAAAGAGTGTTGAACCACCGGGTAAGGCAAAAGCAGACTGGAACATAATCTCTGAACTTTCTACTTACATGGGATATCCAATGAATTACAATTCACCGGAAGCTATATGGGAGGAAATCAGAAAGGTTTCACCTAACTTTGCAGGAATTAATTATTACAGACTCGAAAGCGGTGGAATACAGTGGCCATGTCCAAAGGCTGATCACCCGGGTACAAAGTTCCTGTACGAGAAAGAATTCCCAAGTGGAAAAGCGACATTTTCCACAACAGAAAACAAACCATCTCTTGAGAAACCTGACAAGAGTTACCCGTTTATTCTCAGCACAGGACGCACTCTTTATCACTTTAACAGCGGCACCATGACTCACAGGGCGAAGGGAAGCGTACAAAAACAGCCTTATCCATTTGTAGAAATATCACAAGAAGATGCCGATAATGCAGGGATAGAAGATGGAGAAATGGTCAGGATAACGACTAAACGCGGCCGGATTTCTCTTGCAGCCAATATAACAGACCGTGTAATGCCGAAACAAGTCTGGATTCCGTTCCACTTCATAAGCGCTCCGGCAAACCTGCTTACAAAAGATCCCTGCAGCGTCTCACGTACAAACGGCAACTCAAACCTGATACCCGAATACAAAACCTGCGCCGCTAAAGTGGAAAAGATACCGTTGTAGAAAATACTATAAATGGAAACAAAAGATATCCCCTCCTTCAGGAAGCAATGTCATTGAATTAAGACGTAGCGGAAACCTTCAGGTTTCCAAATACCTTGTTCAAGTGTATAAATGGAAGGCTACCCGCCTGACCAGTCAGTTCGGGCAGGAAGCCATTCCGCTACAGTTTGCTGGTATACCACTGAATTTATGAGAAAATCCTTAATTCAATAACATTGCATTTAGAAGGAGGGGATTGAGGGAAAGGTAAAACCATAATATGAAAGATTATGACTTATTAATTATTGGCGGCGGACCCGGCGGTTATGTTGCGGCGATTAAGGGATCACAACTGGGACTGAGCGTAGGACTGGTAGAAAGGGATAAAGTCGGAGGAGCATGCCTGCACAGAGGCTGTATACCCACAAAGGCCCTGATCCAGTCTACACATCTATACGAATTATGCAAAAGGAGTAAAGAGTACGGTGTGGTTACAGAAGGCGTTAGTGCAGATTTCAGTGGATTCCACAAGCGAAAGAACCTGGTCGTAAACAGATTATTTGGCGGTATCGAACACCTGCTCAAGAAAAACAAGGTTGACCTGTTAAAGGGCACCGGCCAGACAACATCTTCTGAAAAAGTCCTGGTCAGGGAAGGCGATAAAATCAAAGAGGAAATATCGGCAAGGAACATCGTTATCGCTACCGGTTCTGCTCCTTTAGTTTTTAAAGGCCTACCTTATGATAAAAAGAGCGTATTAACGAGTGATGATATTCTGGAGTTGGAAGATATACCATCTTCACTCCTGATTATTGGGGGAGGCGCAATAGGGGTAGAATTCGCTTATGTCTACAATGCGCTTGGAAGCAGGGTAACAGTGATTGAGATGATGGACGAAATCCTTCCGACAAACGACAAAGAAGTAGGAAGCGCACTGAGAAAGTGCCTTACGAAGAAAGGCGTCAATTTTCTTACCCAGACTGAGCTAAACTTTATCGAAATAAAAAGTGATGTGGTTGAGACAACGGTTAAGAGAAATGATGGAAACACAGAAACACTTCAAAGTGAAAAAGTCCTGCTTGCCATGGGCAGAACGCCTGAAACGAAAGATTCAGGTTTGGAAGCCCTTAATCTTGAATTTAATGGGAGGTTCATAAACGTAGATGAGAACATGCAGACAAGCCAGCCCTGCATTTATGCAATCGGCGATGTCAGCGGCCCTCCTCTGCTTGCCCATCTTGCATCTGCACAGGGCATGCTCGTTGCGCACAATATTGCCGGCAAGGACTTCCCGCCAATAAATGATAATACAATCCCGAGTGTAACTTATACCAATCCACAGGTTGCATGCGTTGGTATGAGTCAGGAAGCGGCGGAACTGGAAGGTTACGATGTAAAGATTGGCAGATTCCCATTAATAGCTAACAGCAAGACTCAGATAATGGGAGAAGGAGAAGAAGGCTTCATAAAGGTTATAACCGATGCGTCAAGTGGTGAGATATTAGGCGTACACCTGATAGGCCATGAAGTAGGAGAATTGATAGGCGGCATGTCCCTTGCCATGAATCTGGAGGCAACAAACCTGGAAGTCAGCGCCAACATATTCCCGCATCCAACCCTTTCCGAAGTATTCGCCGAAGCCTTTCACACTATAGATGGCAAAGCAATCCATATCTGAAAATATTTTACTCTCATTTCTGTTATTTCTTCTTAAATGATCTAATTTTTTTAACCGTTGCTGTCCTTTTTAACCCCTGTTAACCCAACATGTTTTCATCTGGGCCATTCGAATAATTTTTCTTCTCCATGACTAAAAATTTGGAATTTATCATTTTCTATTCTTGACATGTGATGAAGATGTCATAAAATCATGACTATGCATAACACACTTAAAAAGGTTTTCGGATTCCAGGCCTTTCGGCCTAATCAGGAAGAGATAATCAGAAACATACTGGATAAAAAAGATGTTTTTGCCGTGATGCCGACAGGGGGTGGAAAATCGCTCTGTTATCAATTACCTGCCAGGATAATGAAGGGGACTACGGTTGTTATAAGTCCACTGATCTCCCTGATGAAAGACCAGGTTGATGCGGCCATTGAGAATGGAATTTCTGCAGCCTTTTTAAATAGCTCACTGAGTCCACAGGAAATGTCTGCCGTATACCAGCAACTAAAAAGCAATGACTTAGAACTGCTCTACATTGCACCCGAACGTTTTGCTATGCCGGGTTTCCTCGAAACTCTGAAAACCGTTCCCTTGTCTCTTTTTGCCATAGACGAGGCGCATTGTATTTCCGAATGGGGGCACGATTTCCGCCCTGATTATCTGAGTCTCTCCGGTCTTACTCAAATCTTTCCTCACATCCCGGTAACAGCATTCACGGCAACAGCCACGCCAAGAGTTCAGGAAGACATTATCAGCAAGATCGGGCTAAGGTCTCCATATGTAATACGCGCATCATTCAATCGTCAGAATCTCTTTTATCAGGTAAAAAGCAAGATTGGAGTGGAATCACAAATACTGGAATTTCTCAAAGTGCACGAGGGCGAACCGGGCA
>MHZA01000097.1 GCA_001828595.1 Planctomycetes bacterium RIFCSPLOWO2_12_FULL_40_19 | reverse complement strand
GATTTAAAACTAAATGACGCATTAAAAAGAGATGTTTATACTTTCCTGCCGCTATTATTGTTCTTAATTTTCCCTGTCAAAGATTTATTTACTGCCAGCACGCCTTACTTCAACCATTTGGCGTCAAGATACTTTTCCGGGATTTTAATAATTCCGATTGGCAGTATGGTGGTTTTCCTGAAGATACTACTTCTGACCGGTTTATCAGGCAATTCTTCCGATTCTGGTGTCTTGCAAAGAAAGTGGGTTTACTGTTTTTTGCTTGCGCTCGCCAGCTTGTATGCAGGCACATTTTCATATTATTCAATTATAAGACATGTTAATCTCAATTCCGGAGTAGACCCATTAGGCTTTTACTCACAGGCAGTCTGGCTTTTTAGTAATTTTAAGGCGCCCCTCAGCTCTTTTTATAACAATAGAAATATTTTTACAGACCACATGACCCCCATTCTGGTATTTTTAAGTCCCTTTTATAAGATTTATAGTGATCCGATTACATTACTTATCTTGCAAAGCGTATTACTGTCATCGGGAGTTTTTCCCATTTATTGGCTGGCAAAGGATAAGCTTGACAGCAATTTATTAGCCATTTCTCTATGTATTGGATATCTTCTATATCCGGCGCTGCAGTTTGCCAATTTGTATGATTTCCATCCAGTAAATATTGCGACCCCTCTGCTTCTTTTTACCTTTTATTTTTTTCACAAAAGATTTTATTTCAAGTATTTTATTTTCTTATTGCTGGCCTTGTTGTGCAGAGAAGATGTTGTTCCTATAGTCTTTTTCTTAGGGATATATATTTTCTTCTATGAAAGAAAGAAAAAGATCGGCGTTATCACAATTATTATGAGTATGGCCTGGTTCTACTTTGCCTATTGGATTTTCCTTCCATACATAACATCAGGAGAACATTCCAGACTGGACACTGGTTCTTTTGGCCTTTATTCTGATCTTGGAAGTGGCATAGGAGAGATTATATCGACTATACTCCTCCATCCACTCTTTATCCTGAAAAAGATCCTGGTTATTGAGAAATTAGGGTATGTTGTTCTATTACTGCTGCCGTTATGTTTCATCTCTCTTTTTCACCCACCCACTTTCCTGATTGGTTTCTCAATGATTATGGGAAATATGTTGTCACAAAATATTTTCATGTCAACTATTCGTTTCTTTTATACCGCGACCATCACCCCTTTTGTTTTTATTTCAAGTATATATGCCCTGAGATTTTTATTAAGTAAACAAACCTTCTTTATGAATATTGCAAAAAAGACTGGTTTAACATACACCTTTTCGAAAACAAATCTTGTTATTGCCTGTTCATCTGTCATATTGTTTTCTAGTATAGTAAGCAGCATTTTGTATGGTCCCTTGCCATATTCTCTGGATCCATATTCTGACGAGTTCTTAGTAAAGAAGGAAGGCGTTAGGGCGGCGAAGGAAGCGTTTAAATTAATTCCACCAGATGCATCAATCTCAGCCGCCAGTAATCTGGGAGCACATTTTTCCAATAGGGAGAAAATCTTTCATTTCCATTTCCCATTTGGTTTTCTGCCTCCAGGTGAAGAACCTGAGTATGTATTTATAAACTTAGCCAAACCCTACTGTGGAACGCGTATTCAGCGTGAAAAGTTCAATGAAATCTTAAAAGAACTGCTGTTTCAACGTAACTACGGAGTATTCTACTTCAAAGACGGCTATACCATCTTGAAGAAGGGCTATAAAGATAAATCAGGTGTTAATAATATTGCTTTGACTACTGACAAGCCTGCTCATATTGTAGATGTCGAGTTGAATAACGAAATTGACTTTTGGGGATATTCTTTGAATACACCGACAATAAGACCTAAGATACCTTTTCGCATCGTTTACTTTTGGAAGGTAACCAAAGAGACTGACTACAACTATTATATGTTAATTAAACTTGTGGATGAAAGAGGGAATGTTGTCTTTCAGCATGACCATGAACCTGTCTACGGACTTTATCCAACTTCTTCCTGGAATATGAAAGAAAGTATTAGTGAAGCATACTGGGTTGAGTTACCAATAACGGTAAATCCAGGAATTTATCTTATGTATGTGGGAATAAGTGAAAAGACAAATGATAATATTGATAAGTTAGAAGATATGGTAAAAGTAGGGAATATTACTGTTCAAAAATTTTAGCATAATTCTTCTCATGTACATTAAAGATAAAATTTATTTGTCTGTTGTGATTCCTGCATACAATGAGGAAAAGAGAATCGGCAATACACTTGAAAAGATAATAAGTTATTTGAAGACGAAGGATTTTAAAAGTGAAATCATAGTTGTCATCGATGGCGGTACAGATTCAACAATCGAAGTTGTTAAAAGATATGAACAGTTGGTATATAAGCTAACGATAATAGAAAATGAAACCACCATGGGAAAAGGATACTCTGTAAGGAGAGGTGTACTGGAATCAAAAGGAGATTTTGTGCTGTTTACAGATGCAGATTTGTCAACACCAATAAGTGAAGCCGAAAAACTTTTCTTTTGGTTGGACAAAGGTCATGATGTGGCTATTGGTTCAAGGGGATTGAAGGCGTCACAAGTAGAAATACACCAGTCCTTCATACGTGAAAGTATGGGAAAACTATTCAATAAAATTATAAAATTAATAGTTTGTACCGGCATTAAGGATACTCAATGCGGGTTCAAATGCTTCAAAAGGCATGCAGCAGATAACGTATTTAGAAAACAGATAATCAGAGGCTTTTCCTTTGATGTTGAAATCCTTTTAATTGCCAGGCGGCAGGGATTCAGAACAAAGGAGGTGCCTGTAAGATGGTTAAATTCACCACACTCCACGGTGCATATTATAAAAGATTCCCTTTTTATGCTCTACGATTTGTTTAGAATGAAATATTATGATCTCTCGAAAAGATATTGTTAGTGTTTTACCATGAAAAAAGAATGGAAGTCATAATATGGGACAATGGTTCAACCGACGGTACACAGAAAGAGGCTGGCAGAATCTTTGTAGAGATGGAAAAGGAAGGCCTGCCTGTGCGAGTACGCACGCAGACAAGCGGGAAGGTATTAAATGAATCTGATTCTGATCATAATATATTTATACCTAGTATGCTTATTAACACAGTTTAAACTATCGATTATCCAAAACCCCCTTTATGAGTAAGTATGGCAAAACTTCTTTTCCTGCAAAATATAGAATATGAGTTCCTGGGGCCCATGTATGTTTCTTCAATTGTAAAAAAGCATGGTCACGAGTGCCGGTTGGCACTTGGAGAGACGCTTGATGATTTTGCTCAATCCATTACCCAATTTCGTCCGGACATTGTGGGGTTTTCTATCATGACTGGTAGCCATGAATGGGCTAAAGAAATGGCTGACCATATCAAACGTGAATACGGAATTCCTAATATTTTTGGCGGCGCCCATCCAACTTTTTTCCCTCAGTTTGGCGAAGAAACTTCCATTGACATGCTGGTGCGCGGTGAAGGAGAAGAGGCAATACTAGAAGTGATGAACCTGATTGATGCTAAAAAACCGATTGATAGAGTTCCAAACTTGTGCGTCAAAAAGGATGGCACTCTCGTACAAACACCTCTCAGAAATCTCAGGAAAGACCTGGATGATTACCCTTTTCCTGATCGGCATCTTTACGACTCGTTGGGTTCCAGATTGGACCGTACTGTACGTAATGTTATCACTTCACGAGGCTGCCCATTTCATTGTTCATTTTGTTTTGAAGATGCGATGCGTGAACTTTATAAAGGCAAAGGCAAATACGTCCGTACCCGCCGCATTGAGAAGGTTATCGAAGAGTGTATGAGACTGAAAGAAGAAACGAATGTACGGGTGATATATTTTGCAGATGATGTGTTTGGCTTGAGCAAGTCCTGGCTTTATCAATTTCTTCCCATCTTTAAGAAAGAAATAGGGTTGGATTTTATATGCCTGGTGCGGGCGGATATTGTTGCTTCAGATGAGAAATACGCTTTTCATCTTGCAGAGGGAGGTTGTAAATCTGTTTTCTTTGGTATTGAAAGTGGAAACGAGTCGTTACGTAACCGTGTCCTGAAAAAACAACTGAAAGATGACCAGATTATCCAGGCCGCGGAATTGTTGCATAAGGCCGGAATCAAGTTTAGAACTTACAATATCATGGGCCTGCCGGATGAAACACTTGAAGACGCATTTGCAACTGTTGAGCTGAATATCAGAATTAAGACAGATTATCCATGGTGTTCACTCTTTTCACCATTTCCAGGAACAAAATTGACCGATTATGCTTTCGAGAGAGGTTATTTGGATGAGCATTTTCAATGTAATACTATTTCAAAATCATTCTTTCTTGATTCCAAGTTAGATGTAGAGAATATACAGGAAATGGAAAATCTCCAAAAACTCTTTCAAACAGCCGTGCTCTGGCCGTGGACTTTCCACTTGATCAAGAAACTCATTTACATCAAACCAAACTGTTTCTTCACCTGGTGGTTTGGGATTATTTACTTTTACAATTATATTAGAAGTGAGCGCAGAAACTTTTGGGAATCTCTGAAATTCGCTTGTAGAAATTACCGCCATGTATTGACTAAGGAATAAATTGAGAAAGTTTAATTCACAGAGCTGAATTTTAGATAAAATTATTGTCTATGAATCAAAAACAGCGGGTTGCAAATGATGCAGAGGAAGGTTTCAATAAATGTAACCTCTGTTTAATCGGTACCGGTAAAATATTACGTTCTTTTGCCGTAAGGAATGAGCAGCATCTGTATCTATGTGAGTGTATGAATTGTGGCTGCGAATTTCTGTTCCCTCAACCTTCTGATGATTGGCTGGCCTCTGAGTATTCGGGCGACTACCAAAAACGGCAAAGTTCCATCCAACGCCCAAAAAAGGCATGGTTTAAAGCTTTACTCAACCAGTTAAACGTGGATTTTTCAAAACGTTCACTATTAGAGATTGGCTCTGGAGAGGGTGATTTGGTAGCTGCCATAAATGAGAAATGGTGTCAAGCTGAGATTACCGCGATCGAAGCGAATGAAGAATGTTTACCTGACTATAAGCGCCTCAAATGCAATTTAATAACTAAAAGTGTCGAAACATGGCTTGCGTATCAAACAAAAGAGTGTTTCGATGTAATCTTTTTATTTGATCTATTAGAACATTTGAGAAAACCGAAACAAAACCTGGATCAACTGGTTTCCCGTCATTTGAATACAGGAGGAATGGTTGTTGCCACCTTCCCCAATGTGGATTCCCTTTCACGCAAGCTGTTGAACGTATTCTGGCCGCAATATAAGGTCGAGCATCTCTTTTATTTTTCTCAATCCTCGGTTCAATGGTTAGCAAGGGAACTAAATCTGGAAACTATAGAACTCTCTGCTCTGACAAAAACCTTACCTTTGGATTATCTTTATGCAATTGGAAGTAGATTTGGCCCGCAATCTGTTCAAAACTGCTGCCGCTGGAGCCATCAGCGTTTGCCGCAGGGGATTAAACAGATTGCATTGCCGTTAAGACTGGGCGAGTGGCTCTGGGTTGCACAAAAACGAGAATCCCTTTCCAAAGGAATATCTGATGAAACTTCAAACTAAAAAGCTGATTGATTGTTATTTGGGCGGGCTTCTCATGTTCGCTATGAAACCGATTGTAATACTTCTGGGTTTCATACTTAGACGTGATCATGCCTTACAAGTCCAGGGTGATATTTGTTTTATCAAAATGCTGGGGGGTGGCAGCCTTGTGGTTGCCTACCCCACTATTCTTGGACTACGCAACCGTCATCCATCTTCAAAATTCATTCTTATTTCAACGAATTCGATTAAAGAATCAGCCCACACTCTTGGAATCTTTGATCGCATTGATTCGATAGATGATTCGTCCCTCTTCCGTCTGGTCGTTACAACCTTATCTTGTATTATCAGAAACTTCAAGACAGATACAGTAATCGACCTGGAAGTATATAGCCGGCTTACTACTATCTTCTCTATTCTGATGTGCGCCAGGAACCGGATAGGATTCTATTTAGAGTCTGTATTCTGGCGTAAATATTTGAATACACATCTCATTTTCTTCCAGAGATTTTCACCAACATACTATTGGTATGATGCCATAGCTCACATTCTGGATGCACAACCGGCCTCTATCCGTGAATGCAGAGAAAAATTATTTCAGGTACTCAATCTTAATAAAGGAAGAGATGGGAAATATAGACGTATTGCTATTGGTCACGGCTGCTCTGATTTGTCAAGGGAACGCATGCTGACTTCAGAACAATGGTTATCCGTTTTTGAAAAATATGGATGCCTTCAAGATGGGACAGAACTCATCTTCCTTGGTACAATGAGCGAGCACACGTTAGCTGATGATATAATAAAAAAGATTTCCGTTAAATTCCCTTCTGTCAAATTCAATAATTATTGTGGAAAGTTGTCCCTTATTGAATCTCTTTCTGCTCTTTCTGCCTGTTGTGAGTTTTGGGGAATAGATTCAGCGCTCCTGCACTATGCAAGATTTATGGGTTTAAAATGTACAAGTTTCTGGGGGCCGACAGATCCATCAACTCTTTTGAGACCGATGCCAGATATTGAAGAAACAGTGATGTATAATAAAGTTCCATGTTCACCCTGTGTTCACATTGCAGAAATGCCTCCATGCAACGGGGAAAATATATGTATTCAAAGTCTTTTTAAGACTAACACGCAAGATTCATCTGCCATATGGCTCATCAACATGTAATATGCATAAAATGAAATCTCTGATTTCTTATTCTGAGTGGAGAAGCCATCTGCCCTATATTTCCACGCTGATTGCATTTGTGGTAATTTACGTGAGTAGGTATTGGCTCAAGTGGGACGGCTTTATTCTGGGTTCATGGGATGAGGCCAACTGGATTCCGTTAGCTCTCAACTGGAATGATACGACTCTTTTTACCAACGATCTTACCGTAAATTCCCTGAAAAGATACTTCCCGCCTGCTTATACATTTTTTCTTGCCTTTGGATTAAAAGTATTTGATAATCTACGGCTGCTGATGTTGTCGGGGTCTTCCGTTCTCCTATTGATCTATAGTGCAGGAGTTTACTGGTTTGCCTGGAGGCTAGTTCAACACCGGTTAACCGCCTTAATCATAGCTATCATCTCTTTTCGTGTTAACACTGATCTTGGAAGCGCAGGGTGGGGAATATATATCCCTCATTTACTGCCCAGAACTATAATTCTTGCTATAGCCCCCTGGGTACTGGGCGCCACGCTTCAATTGTACAGAAATACAATCGCAGTACTCACCCTTGGTTTTGCCATTGGAATCCTTGGGAACATACATCCCATTTCAGCCTTGCACTTGTATCTGCTGGTTGCCGGCGCCATGATAATATACTTTTCCTATCAGGACAAGTTTCGCCATCTATTGGCAATCTCTCTTGGTTTTGCTGTTGGATTATCTCCTTACATCCTGCAATGGGGTCTTCAACAGGATGATGTCCCGTTGAGGATGGAGATACTTAAATTTCGTGCAGGAGCAGCGGTTTTTCCTGATTGGGGACATCTTACATCGAATCTTCTGAAGTTCTATGCACTGCCGATAGCATTAGGCTCAATAGGATTTCTGTTTGTACGTGAAAACACAGAAAAGAAAGAGGCAAAATGGATAATTTTCATGGGATTTACCGCCGCATTGTTGGCATTTCTAGGCCCTCTCCAGACTGCTTTATTGCCACGCCTCTTTGCAATAGATCTTTTAAGAATAAGCGGATACATTTTCCTTTTTTCTCTGATCCTTACAGGCTTTTGTCTTCGCTGGCTTTTTCAACAAAAGTCAGTTGGTTCGTGGCTGGTTGCAATATTATTTTCCATTTTTCTTGTTCTTACTGCAGGGGGCGGAAGATTTGGAGAGTTGTTATCAGGACTCCCTCCATTCTCTTCAAAATCAACCAAAAGAAATATCCTCTCGGCAGATATTGAAACACCACATGCCGGGTTTCCTGATCGAAAAGCAATGCTTGATCTTTGTGAATGGGCCAAACATAATACAGCCCCTACTGATGTATTCATGACACCACCCGGTGCATGGGCATCTTTCAGAATATACGCCCTGAGATCACTATTCGTTACCTTCAAAGACGGGTCGGTTGGAATGTTTTCCGGAAAATTGGCTGAAGAGTGGTTTAAGCGCTTTGAGGAAAGGGAACGCATTTACCAATCAGAAGATATAGATGAAATTTTGGATTTTGCAAAATCCAATGGAATACACTACATGATTCAAGAAAAGGAAATGCCGAAGATTGACCTTCCTCTTGTTTATCAAAACCAGGAATATCGTGTTCTGCAGCTATTCAGTACTTCCCATCTCAATTGATTGGCAGAGTAGTATCTTCAAATTCTTTAGCTGTATCATTTCAGTACAAATTCCTCGTTTATACTTAGTCCGCCATACCATATTCTTATGAAAATTAGTAACCCTTTCGTATCCAAATTGTATAATTCTTTATCTTAGTCTGGTCAAAATCCTGGTGTAGAAGTTCTTGAATTTCTTTAGTGAAAGATATCGTCTGAACTTGCCGGGTTGTGTTGGTGGCTATACTGTACGCCAGAGCAGAAGTATTTTTGTCCGCAAGACGTTTCCTTAGTTCATTTATATCTGTCCATAATGGATTAGACAGGTGTGGGGAGTTAGGTAACCGTAAATAATAAATAATCTCGCTGGGAGCAAAAACAACACCCTGTGCCGGCACATTTTCTCGAATGAATTGAGCGGCCTCAATAGTTCCCTCTCCTCCATAATTATAACCTGTATGATAGTTTGCAGCGCTTTGAATAAGCGAGGTTCCCATGCTCGTTCCGATTGAGAATAGAACCAGTAACAAAACCCACGCCTTTTTAAGCGAAGTTTTCAGGCAAATTACAAAGATTACTGCAAATATTATGGAATACAGGCTCATTTTAAGGACTGTGCTTTTCAATATCGGATATAAAGGCAACGCAAATGCAATAGTATTACGTAACGTATACCTGAATATATATAGCACATCTCCTGCAACCATGTATTGAACAATAAAAGCTAAAACAATAACTGCTACGATATAAGATACTTTCAAACGGATATTTGCGAAATCTGCTCCAGATTTTGACAAAGTAATACCGATATAGATATAGAAAAGCGGGATTGCAGGGATGTGATATTTAGGATATCCGAAAATTGCTCCACCAACCAGAGTATAACCAATCACGAGAACAACGCCACTCCATAAGAAAATATCCTTCAGGCAGACTTCTGGTTTCCTTAAACAACTTATACATTTCTGTATCGTAAAAATGATGAATAATAATGAAGGGAAGATACCAAGCCATAGTATAAGGCAAACAAGATTTTGTAATAATTGGGAAAGTGCCAGGTGGCCTTTACCCTGGAATGAGCTAAGAGTATATATAAATACCCCCCAAAAAGGGATATCTGTACTGTAACAGTACAGATACCATGAAGCCACAAAAAGAAAAACGCCGGCAAAAATAGCGCAAAAGAAAACCAATTTTGTTTTAATCGCTTTTTTGCTGACCAAAATGTAAAAAGATAACAAGATCACAATAATCGGCGGTGTAGTTATTCGACACCACAACGCAATTGATAACGCCAGCCCAATAAGCATAGCCCATGCGTAATTCTCCTTTTCTTGATATTTTACAAAAGTCCAGTATAGAAAAAGAATGGTTGGAACAAGGACAGTATTGTCAATGTCTATTATTACAGCGCCTTGAACAACTGCCGGTGTGATAGCGTATAACAGACTGCTTATGGCTGCCCATTGAAGACCCTCAGCCTGGTTACCTTTAGAAAGTGATTTCACAATAAGGAAGACCATAATTATTGCAAGCAACCCGGAGAAAACCCCTGGCAAACGTGCAATAATCTCACTTTCTCCAAAAAGGTTGAACGCTGCTACTACACTGTGTAAGTACAAATATGGCGAGTAGGTTACTACTTTGTTAGAGATTAAATGTAGTGGAGCGCCATCTGCATAAAAGGTCTTAGCAGCTATTAACCAATTCAATTCATCTTGCGTTACCGGCTGTTGAATACGACAGAGAGAAAAGGCTGAAAAAAGCCCTAGAGCTAATAAAAATATTATGTACCAGAAAACCAAATTCGCTCTAGTTGTTTTTCTATCAACCATTTATCTCGATCCCTCTTTATATCGATATTAATCAAGAAAATGTACAGGAATTAGATTTGGATGTAAAGATTTAATTGTTAGTTGACTTATTAGTCATCGTTTGTTAGTTTTACTTATATAAATAGAGGTTCTTAGCAATGATAAAGACCCATAAAATTCCAGAGAAAATTTTAGAGCATATATATAAGGCCAAAACTTACCTGGACTCACACCCAAAGGTAGTTTTTGCTTATCTCTTTGGAGGGCTTGCAAAGGCCAGATGTGGCCCTTTAAGTGATGTAGACATTGCAGTGTATCTTTCAAATGGAGGTAATACCGCTCAAGAAAAGATGGAAATCCTGGGGAATCTTATTGAGCTTTTAAACACTGACGAGATAGACCTGGTAATATTAAATACAGCATCTCTGCCTCTTAGGGCAAAGATATTAGAGGAGAAAAAGGTTTTGGTTGACAGTTCCCCATTTCTGAGACATAAATTCGAATCCCTAACCCTTAGAGAATATTTTGATTTCTCAATAAAAGAGATGGCGATATACAAAAAGAGGTATTCCATTGGTTGATAAAGCCCTAATTCTTAGAAAGCTTACTGAACTTGAGGAGCATTTAAAACAGATTAAAGAATTTTCAAATATCACTGTAGAAGATTATAGTAGGGAGTGGAAAACCCAGAGAATTGTTGAAAGAACATTACAGATAATGATAGAAATATGTGCCGATATTGCTAACCATATTATAGCCGACAAAGGATATCGTGTTCCTAAGAGTTATGCTGATACTTTTAGAGTTCTTTATGAAAAAGATATTATAGAAGAAGAGATTTTCAAGATGATGGAAAATATGGCAAAATTCCGCAATGTTGTAGTTCACCGTTATGACAAGTTAGATGAATATATCGTTATTAACATATTGAAAAAACACCTTAATGACTTCCTTGTCTATCGTAATGTAATTTTGGATACCTTTAGTCAAAACTAATAAGCAAAGTTGGAAAGATTATGGTTTCCTCTAATAAGGTTTTTGACACTTTTATTCTGTTACTCCTGCTTTTTGCCTTTCATAACTATTACATTTGAATAAAGGCAATGTACAATCTACTCATACAAACATATCAGACACACAATTTACAATAAGTTGTACGTTCTACCTTCAATATATATAAAACGAGTATGATATCAAAAGGAAGAAATACAAATCCCTTTATTTCCATTGTTATTCCAACACTGAATGGTAAGAAAGATCTAGTCAACTGTCTTAATTCTATTCGAAGGGTTGAATACCCCAAAAAAAGAATGGAAATCATAATATGGGACAATGGATCAACCGACGGCACACAGGGAGAGGTTGGTGGAATGTTCATGGAGATGGAGAAAGAGGGATGGAAGGTATTGAATATGATACAAAGTGAGGAAAACCTTGGCGTATATACATCAAGGGATGAATTGTTCAAACGGGTTAATGCCGAGACAGATTATGTTTTGAGTATAGATGATGATGTTTTTTTACCCGGTGATAGTTTAAACATCTTGATCAAATGCCTTCAGAAGCATTCTGACGCTGGAATCATAGGGCCTCGAACGGTATACGATATAAAGCCCAATGAAACCGCACATGGGGCTGGTTTCGTAAATCTCTGGACAGGACGGTATCGTGATATTGATACCGGTAGTCTGGTTGAGTGTGATTATGTTATTGGATGTTGTATGCTTGTAAAAAAGGAGGTTATCTCAGATTTAAAGGGCTTTGACAGGGATTACTATACTTCTCACGGCGAGGTTGATTTCTGTCTGAGAGCGAAGAAGAAGGGGTATAAGATATTTTACGATCCCGGCGTAATTGTCAGGCATAATGTTGCAAGGGGAGGGACGAAGACTCTGGAACGGATTTACTACCTTTACCGAAACAAATTGCTGGTTATTCGCAAGAATGCTTCATTGCTTCAAAAAGTGACCAGTATTCCT
>MHZA01000096.1:4687-5164 GCA_001828595.1 Planctomycetes bacterium RIFCSPLOWO2_12_FULL_40_19 | reverse complement strand
GCAGCTTCTGGCGCTCAGGACATGCATCTATCTTTCGACATTAGGTAAAGAGGGAATGATAGATGTCGGCAGCCTGAACATTCACAAAAGTCACTACGCAATGGCCAGACTATGCGAGATTGACGGAATAGAGCCTTTATTCGACAAACCCTTCTTTAACGAGTTTGCCATAAAGCTTTCCGGTAACTGCAAAATACAAGACATAAACAATGGCCTCTTTGAAGCAGGCATAATAGGCGGCCTTGACATATCACGTTTCTATCCGGACATTGACAACGCCATGCTGCTGTGTGTGACAGAAACAAAAACAAAAGAGGATATAGACAATCTTGCCTCTGCTGTCTCAAATATTATTTAGTAGACGCAGGCTTAAGCCTGCGTAAAAGCAGGGAACCTATGAAACACAATGCCAAAATACATAAGAGAAAATCCATACGGTTAAAAGGATATGACTATTCAAGTGCAGGCGCATATTTT
>MHZA01000096.1:4268-4666 GCA_001828595.1 Planctomycetes bacterium RIFCSPLOWO2_12_FULL_40_19 | reverse complement strand
TTTTGTAACCGTCTGTAACCATAATCACCTGTGCTTGTTTGGACAAATTGCAGAAGAGAAAATGCTATTGAATGATGCCGGAAAATTTGCAAATAAATGCTGGTTAAAAATACCAGAACATTTTACGCATGTATCATTAGACGAATTCATTATTATGCCTAATCATATTCATGGGATAATAATCATTGAAGATGTGAATGTAGGGGCGAATAATTATTCGCCCCTACAAATAAACCAATTTCGTTCACCATTCAGGACCATTGGTTCAATCATTCGTGGTTTCAAAATTGGTGTAACCAAATGGTTCAGGGCAAATACAAATGTGTACAATGTCTGGCAACGGAATTATTATGAACATATAATTCGCAACAAAAAAGAATTAAACAAGATAAGAGAAT
>MHZA01000096.1:0-4228 GCA_001828595.1 Planctomycetes bacterium RIFCSPLOWO2_12_FULL_40_19 | reverse complement strand
AAATCCAGATAGAGAAGGCAATGATAGACTAGAAGATGAAGTCTTTAATAAATCATTGTAGGGGCGAAAGATTTTTCGCCCCCTACATTTATAATATTAAATGGTTAAAGCCACATGCTTGAAAAACTAATATTTGAAAAATCATCACCCGGACGTACGGCATATTCATTGCCTGAATGTGACGTGCCAGTAGGGGCGAATAATTATTCGCCCCTACCAATACCCAAGCGTTTCCTGCGAGACGAAATAGCCGAACTGCCTGAAGTAGCCGAGATTGACGTTGTAAGACACTTCACAAGGTTAAGTCAATTAAACTATAGTGTCGATACAAATTTCTACCCGCTCGGCTCATGTACAATGAAATATAACCCGAAGGTTAATGAAGACGTCAGCAGGTATGAGGGTTTCGTAAATCTTCATCCATATCAAAGTCAGGAACAATGTCAGGGCATTCTCCAAATCCTGTACGATTTAGAGGAATTTCTCGCTGAAATCTGCGGTATGGATGCGTTTACCCTGCAACCTGCTGCCGGCGCCCACGGTGAGTTCGTCGGAATGTTGATATCTCACGCTTATCATGTTAAAAACGGCAAAAGAAGGAATAAAATAATTATACCTGACTCGGCTCACGGCACAAATCCTGCATCGGCTGCAATGTGCGGATTCGACATTGTAGAAGTAAAATCAAATAGTCAAGGCCTCATTGACATAGAAACGTTAAAGAGAAACATGGATAGTGACGTTGCCGCCTTAATGCTTACCAACCCTAACACCCTTGGATTGTTTGAAAAGGATATACTAAAGATCGCCGAAATTGTACATGATGTAGACGCCTTGTTATATCTTGACGGCGCAAATATGAATGCAATGCTGGGTATTACAAGACCCGGTGATATGGGAATCGACATTTTACATCTGAATCTTCACAAGACCTTTTCCACCCCGCACGGCGGCGGCGGTCCGGGCGCCGGCCCATTGGGCGTAGTAAAGAAACTTGTGCCATTTCTACCTGCTCCCAGGATCACAAAAAAGAATGATTCATATAAATGGCAATATGACTTCCCTGATTCCATAGGCCGGGTAAAGCCATTTTATGGAAATACCGGAGTGCTTATAAGAGCATACGCTTACATACTTTCCATTGGCAGTGAGGGACTTAGAAAGATTGGAAAAGGCGCCATTATTAATGCTAATTATCTAAGGAAAAAACTTTCCGGCTATATAGAAATTCCATACGGTGAAAGGTGCATGCACGAATTTGTAACCTCTACAAAGAAACTTAAAGCAAACGGTATTGCAACCCTGGATATAGCGAAGAGACTGTTGGACTACGGATTTCACTCGCCTACAATATATTTCCCATTGATTGTAGAAGATGCGCTTATGATTGAACCTACAGACACAGAAACAAGAGAAACACTGGACGAGTTTGCTGAGACCCTGATTAAAATCATTGAAGAAGCCAGAACCTGTCCGGAAATATTAAAGAAAGCGCCTCATAATACTCCCGTATCGAGACTTGATGAAGTACAAGCCGCCAGGAATCCAGATCTGAGATGGAGGAAGCAGGGGTGAACAGCCGTTCGCCACTACCACAATGATTTAAAATAAAAATGATTAACAATAATAACTGGAGATTGTTATTTACTCCGGATGTCGATCCATACATGAATATGGCAATTGATGAGGCGCTGACCAGAAAGTGCATCGATTCCGAAAACAGACCGGCGGCAATACGCTTTTACACATGGAAAGAAACTTCCTGCTCTATTGGTTATTTTCAAAAGATAGAAAACGTCTTAAAAACTCTAAAAGACAAAAGTGTCCCAATAGTTCGCAGACCAACGGGAGGTGGAATTGTTTTTCATGGTAACGATATCACATTTTCAGTAGTTAAAAGAAGGGCAAAAGACAACAGGCAGGAAAATATAACATCTTTTTATAAACTTATCGGCGAATCGCTACTAAGAGGGTTAGAAAGAGTTGGCCTTACATGCACAATCTATCTTCCGGAAGAAAGATCACATCACTCTAAGTCAGAAAGAAAACATTTGAATGACGGCCTGTCCCAACAATCATTTTGCTCTGCAACACCTGCAAAATATGACATCATGATAAACGGCAACAAGGTGGCAGGTTATGCTGCAAGAAAATCTCAGGGGGCAGTTCTCTGTCAGGGATATTTAGACCTGCATGAGAGATGGAAGGAAGAATATAAGAATTCACGTGAGAAGACAATTCACCTGTTATTTGATAATCTGGCAGGTAGTTTTAAAAACGTTTTCGGCATCACACTTACTTCCTCACAACTGACAGAAGTTGAAATGAGATTAGCAAATAAAATAAGAAGCAGGAAATATGCCTGTGATGAATGGAATTACAGAAAATAAGTCTATAGTAAAAAAATTGTAGTAGGATTGAATACTGACTGGTATAATCCCGTCTGATAATTTAAAATGCAGAATTGGACACAGATTTGTATAGAGTTGGACAGTTAATATCCCTATCATTTTATTCTTTCAAATCCTCTTAATCTGCGTCCAAATTAATTAAAAACATGAGTACTAAAGAATATAACTTCAGTAAGATAGAAAAGAAATGGCAGGATTTCTGGGAAGGAAGCGGCCTGTTTCGTGTAGATGAAGAGTGTGACAAGGACAAGTTTTATTGCCTCGTAATGTTTCCATATCCATCCGGCACACTTCACGTGGGACATGGCAGGAACTACATCATAGGTGATGTTGTGTCCCGATATAAAATCATGAAAGGTTTCAGGGTCCTCTCCCCAATCGGTTGGGATGCCTTTGGCCTGCCTGCTGAAAATGCGGCGATTGCCAGCGGCATTCACCCCTCCATTCACACAAAGAACAATATCAACAAGATGAAAGCTCAGTTAGAAAGATGGGGTGTGGGTTACGATTGGGACAGGGAAGTAACATCATGTGAACCGGATTATTATAAATGGACACAATGGATATTCCTTAAACTATTCGAGCGCAACCTTGCGTATAAAAAGAAAGCCGCCGTAAACTGGTGCCCTTCCTGCGCAACCGTGCTGGCAAACGAACAGGTTATTGACGACCTTTGTGAAAGATGTGATACGCGGGTCAAGCAGAGAGATCTGGAACAGTGGTTTTTCAGGATCAGTGATTTTGCGCAGAGGCTCCTGGATGACCTTGAAACATTAGATGGATGGCCGGAAAAAGTCAAGGTAATGCAGACGAACTGGATTGGCAGAAGTGAAGGCGCTAAGATTAACTTCAAACTGGAAGGAAGCAAAGATATAATTCCATGCTTCACTACAAGGCCGGATACCATTTTCGGAGTCACCTTCATGTCTCTGGCGCCAGAACATCCCATAATCAATGAATTAATAAAAGGTACTGAATACGAAAACCCTGTATCGGAATTTGTAGACAGAGTCAGATGCCAGAGCGCCATTGAAAGGACGTCTGAAGGAACTCTAAAGGAAGGGATATTTACCGGCAGATATGTCATTAATCCCGTTAACAGCGAAAGAGTGCCTTTATGGGTTTCAAACTACGCGCTGATGGAATACGGGACCGGAGCCGTAATGGCTGTACCCGCTCATGACCAGAGGGATTTTGAATTTGCAAAGAAATACAGTCTGCCCATAAAGATAGTCATCCAGCCTTCAGGCAATGGTACCACGCTGAACCCCGAAGATATGACCGAGGCCTATGTTGAGGATGGAGTGCAGGTTAATTCCAGTCAGTTTGACGGAATTCCAAACAGGGAGGCTATCCCGAAAATTATAGACTTCTTTGAAGAAAAAGGCATTGGCGAAAGGAACATAAATTACAGGCTGAGAGACTGGTTAATCTCAAGGCAGAGATACTGGGGTGCGCCTATACCGATTATTTACTGTAAAAACTGCGGCGCTGTGCCCGTACCGGAAGATGACCTGCCTGTGCTTCTGCCGGAGAAAGTTGAATTCAAGCCGCATGGCCGCAGCCCGCTTAACGACGTGGAAGAATTCGTTACGACAACATGCCCGAAATGCGGAAGCAGTGCAAGACGGGAGACTGATACGATGGATACCTTCGTTGATTCCAGTTGGTATTATCTGAGATACCTTTCTTCCAAAGACAACTCACAGGCATTTGATTCTGAGACTGTAAATAAATGGCTGCCCGTTGACCAGTATATAGGCGGTATCGAACATGCAATTTTACACCTACTCTATTCAAGATTCATAACAAAGGTA
>MHZA01000095.1 GCA_001828595.1 Planctomycetes bacterium RIFCSPLOWO2_12_FULL_40_19 | reverse complement strand
ATTGTATGAACGATTGAGTATGAAAGGCATGATTTGTTAGTTAAGTAGTAAGGTGAGAAAGCTGATACATTTTGGTTCTGTATTGCGTAGCAAAATTCATAAATTAGCGACCTGTCTGCGTACGTACACGCACAGGCAGGCGAGAGGAGTTGATTTAAAATGAATGAAGATTCTGGCTCTTTAGATGTTAGGGAATTAGAGATATTAGAGAAAATAGAGAATAACGGACATCTCACTCAAAGAGAGCTTTCTAAGGAAGTTGGCATAGCATTGGGATTAATAAATCATCTGTTGAAAAAGATGGTTAAGAAAGGTTGGGTTAAGATAAAGAATGTTGATGCCAGGAGAATAAAGTATCTAATTACTCCAGAAGGTGCCAGGGAGAAGTCTTCCTTATTGTACAAAAGGGTGGAAAGCACGATCCATTTCTATCTGGAGGCAAAGAGGGTAATCAAAGAAAAGGTGATGCATTTAAAAAACGAAGGTGTTGAAAGTGTTTCAATATACGGGATAAACCATATATCTGAAGTTTTATTCATAGTCCTCAAAGAACTGGGCTTAGAACTGACTTACGTGGTTGACGATAACAAAGAAGGGGAAGTGTGGTTTGGTTATACGATAGTTAATATGGATGAGTTCTTAAAGTCTGGCGCTAACATAATAATACTTGCCTCTTTTGATAAAAAAGAAATAGATAGTTTTTGTAAAGAACAAGAAGGTGTGAAGGTTGTTGCGCTCAGGGATTAAAGAATAGCCAAAGAATATAGTTGTTTAAATTGATTTAAGTGCTTGTATACCATACCGTTATACAGGATTTTGTGTGTAACTGAGAGGGAATCGGTCTGTATATAGATGCTTAATAAATTTCTTTGACTAATTAAGCTGAGCTAATGTCAAATGAAAATTTCTCCTGAGCACATGAAAGTTTTAAAAGAAGATCTAAATTCAAAAGATGATCGGGCACTTAAGGAGATTGTTGCTTTTCTTATTGTTTTTGGAAAACCCCTCTACGAATGCTTAGAAAAGGAATATGAAAATCAAAACCCCGATGTCTTATTACAATGTTGGAATATAGCCGGTGATATAGGTGGAGCCTTCAGCGAAAAACTTAAGGCCTTTGGGTGTGGAGGGTTTCAACCAAACTGTCTTACATGGAATCATTTGATTTTTAAATATAAAGAAGGGAGAGTAAGAAGTTATATGAATCTTGTAGATTCTTTGCTGGTTGCATATGGAATTTAAGAACAAAGGAGATGTTAATCTTTTCTTTAAAAGACTCTCTGAATTAGTTACGGAAAAGATAGATGTTTATTTGCTTGGAGGTTGTGCTTTGATTATATTAGGCGCATCGAGAACGACTCAGGATATAGACTTTGAAATTAAGGGTGCAAGTGACGAAACAATCGAAAGGATTCAACAATTCTGTATTGATAAAAATATCCCCGTAAATTTCTCAGAGGACGCTGGCATGTGGGGGATGATAAGCATTAACAATAACCGAGATACGGCTCTTCCTTACAGTGATTTTGGGAAAATTAACGTTAGAATTTTAGACCCGCTTGATATGAGTATAGGGAAAATTGAAAGATTTACTGATATTGATGTTCAGGATGTCACATATCTAATTAAAAAGTTTTCTATTAATGCTGAGGAATTACTTACCGCATGGGCAAGGGCATTGAACAAAAGCCTCAAGTCAGAAAAGAATTTTTTATTTCGTAAGCAGGTAGAATCGTTTATAAAAACGTACTCTAAAAAATTATGGGGAGTTGAAGAGAGCGAACTCCTGTTTCTTTGGGGTTCACTCCTTCAAAAAGAAATTACAGTAAAACACAGATTTCCACATCAATAGTATTTAATTATTCTTGTAATCATGTGCTTTGTTGAGTTTGAAGACGATTTAACTGACAAAAGATGGTCAAGGAGGGAAAGTCAAATATTTTGATAGTCAGTTCCAGGAGTGAAGGTGGTGGGGCGGAGCAATTCTTTAACATTATGACTAAACTCAGAGATTTCTTTAAATTCTACTGTGCATTACCAGATAGCCCACCTTATTATGATAAGATTATTAATGAAAAAATTCCGACATTCACACTTCCCTATCGAAAGTTTAAGATTCGAGCATTTCTGAAACTATCAAAGTGGGTGAAAGCAAACGGCATTACGATCGTTCACTCTCATGGCAGGGGGGCGGGAATCTATTCGAGGTTATTAAAGCTGCTTAATACAAAATTGAAAGTCGTGCACACTTTTCATGGTATACACTTTAGAAACATTAATCTTCCGCTAATTGCTGAGATGCTATTAAGAAATTTAACTGATAAATTTATATTTGTCTCAAAATCTGAGAGGCAAATTGCAGTGAAACACAGGATTGCAAGTGTTTCAAAAAGCGCCTTAATTGAAAATGGAATTCATATAGACAACAAAATATATAATGAAGAAGACAGGTATTCCGTTTTACAATCTTTCAATAAAACAATTCCAGACAAGAGTTTTGTTATAGGAATGCTGTCCCGGTTTGACAGTATAAAAAATATACCTTATGCAATAAAAAATCTTTCAGACTATCTGAAAAGCCGTGATGATGTCTTTCTCATAATAGGCGGATACGGAGAGGAGCTTGGAAGGATTGAACGTACTATTAGTGAATACAATTTACAGAATAAGGTGACACTATTGGGGTTTATCAAAGATGTTAAACGTTTTTTTCCACTTATTGACGTCTATCTGAATACATCACTTGGGGAGGCTTTTGGTTTTTCAACTGTAGAAGCAATGAAATATGGCAAACCTGTTGTCGCCAGTGAGGTTTACGGAAACAGCGATGTTATCGACAATAATGAAACGGGACTACTCTTTCCACTTAATAAGCCTGGCCTGCTGGTTGAAAAAATAGAATATTTAAAAAGTAATAAGGATGCATATAACCGCCTCGCTTCGAATGCACGCGAAAGCGTCAAGAACCGTTTTGATTTAAATCGAATGTTGAATGAAACCAGAGAATTATATCTTTCATTAGTGTAGGCATTGACTTATATAACAAAGGATTTTTTATTTAGCTGGGGTAATTTCCCTAACTGTTATGGCACAGACAAAGAAGTTAATCTCTGTTGAAGAAATCAAGGATAGGCTGGAGCCTGTTTTTCAGGATGAAGGATTACAGCTTGTTTTATTATTCGGTTCTGTGGTTTCAGGAGGGCCTCACAGACATAGTGATATTGACATTGCATTTCTATTTGATACTACTGTGGATATTTTGTCACTAACTAATAGGGTTATCAGACTTTTACACGTTGATAATATTGATGTAATTGACCTGAGTCACGCAAGTCCACTTCTTAAGTTTTCTATAGTAAATAAAAGTAAATGCTTATATGAGAGAGAAGATGGTATCTTCAACACCTTTTATTTACTTGTATTCAGGCTGTACATTGATACAAAAAAGTTGCGTGATGCACGGGCATTAGCAATTAAACATTTTCTGAGAGAAAGGGGTTTGGGATGACTCCCGTAGAAAAAGAAATCATTAGAAGGAAACTTGCCGTTATAGTAGAGAAGGGATTAAAAACTTTAATTTTAGAAAGAGGTGAGAAACCGAAAAGGATCCATGATATTATAGAACTTCATAACATGGTAAAAAAAATGGGGTGGAAAATAGATATAACTATTGATGATGCAGTATATCTTAATAGTATTTATAAAGGACGATATCCAACAGAAGATGGGCTTTTGCCGCATGGGGAGCCGTCTAAAAAAGATGCAGAGAAAGCAATTGTCGTTTCCAGGGTGGTAGTGGAAAGGTTAAGGAAATTATAAATAAAAAAGGTTAAAAATGATCACGAATAGTATTAAAGAAAAACTTTTACCGTTATTTAGTAGATACAAGAGTAATGTATTGTTTGCCTATCTTTTTGGCTCAGTAGCTCAAGCTAATATTTTTCCATTGAGTGACGTTGACACAGCAGTTTCTCTTTGCAAAAGAAAGGAGGTTATTTTTTATGGGTTTTGTTGCAAAAAAGACAAAGACACACCTTTATATTTCTAAAAGTAAGGGAGTTTGTGGAAATAGAAGCATAGTAACGGGAACAAGAATACCGGTGTGGTCTATTATCAAGTGGTATAAACTTGGTATGCCGGTTGAAGACATAATAAGAGATTTTTCTCAATTAACGCCTTCTCAAGTTCATGATGCATTTTCATATTTTTATGACAATCAGGAAGAAATAGAAAATGATATTATGGAGAATGAAGATGAGATTAATTTTAGAGAATTGATTAAATGATAAGGCTTTATCTTGATGAAGATGTTCCGGAAACAATAGCAGTGGCGTTACGATTGAGAGGCTATGATGTGATAACTGTCAAAGAAGCAAGTAACAAAGGATTTACCGATCTTGAGCAAATCCAATATGCAACTTCTGAAGAGAGGGTTCTTTTTACCCACAATATTGCTGATTTCTGTAAAATACATTCTGGTTTTATTAATAAAAGTTATGAGCATAGTGGTATTATTGTCTCCAGGCAACTTCCAATAGGAGTAATCGTTAAGGCATTGTTGAGATTACTTTCAAGTGTAAATTATGGAAAGGTTAGAAACAATATAATTTGGTTGAGTGATTGGATTACATGAGACACCAATGGTAGGTCATAAATTATGCGTAATATTTCTGCAGTAAATTATTCTAAAGGTTAAAATGATCACGAATAGTATTAAAGAAAAACTTTTACCGTTATTCAGTAGATACAAGAGTAATGTATTGTTTGCCTATCTTTTTGGCTCAGTAGTTCAAGATAATATGTCTCCATTAAGTGACGTAGATTTAGCCGTTTTTCTTTCCAGGCAAAATGAGAAATCATATTTTGATATAAAATGTTCCCTGTATGCAGACTTTTGCCGGGTTTTAAAAAGAAATGACATAGATGTGGTTGTGCTTAATACCACAACCAACATAGTGCTGCTTGATGAAATAATAAGAGGTGGTATAGTTTTGGTTGATAGGGATATAGACTTAAGAGAAGAGTTTGAACAAAAGATTTTACATCAGGCTATGGACTTTAAAGAACAGAGAATTGTTTTTTTAGGTGTCTAAATGGAAAGAATTCATCAAAAGATTGGAAGAATTAAAGAACTTGATGAAGTAGATTTATTAGACAAATAGAGGGTTCTCTTTCTGGTGAGAGTTGAAATGATCAAACAATTGTTAACAAAGTACTTTGAGGCAGTGTTGTCCGGTTAGGTTTTTGCGTAAGCATAATCTTTTTTCTGTTTTTTGGGATTATTTTTGTTTAAGCTTTGCCTGCCCGTCCTGCAGGCGGGGAAGTCAAAGCTGTAGGCTTCATTTTTAATTTTGATTCTCAGTTCTCTGACTCTTTTGATGGATACTTTTTCGTTAAAATTGTTGTGGCAATAAATGGCTATGAGCAGGTACGTAATTAATCCTGCAAGTATTTGCGCCATGAGCCCGTATTGTGATCTTGCAATAAGGTGGCAAGCTTTAAGATGACGTTTCCACCATCCAAAGAATATTTCGATATCCCAGCGAAGCTTACCCGCCTGCCCGCCCGGCAATGCCGTTCGGACGGGTACCTATTCGGGCAGGTAAATATATGCAACTTCTTCCGCTGTGATGTCGTATCGGTCTGTAGCAACCCAATACTTTTTGCCGTCAACACGGTATCCGACAAGGCGAACCGGTTTTTTTGTTTGATTTACATTAGGTGTTCCAAGCAGAACAGTAGCGTTATAAAAGACAATAGAATCAGAGCTTACAGGACTGGTCTCTATAACAGTTTTATGGGTTTTCCTTTTAATACGGCATACAAAGTGTTTTCCTTCAGTCTGCCATAAGTCAAAGTCCTTATGGCATTGATAATAACGATCCATGATACCTGTCTGACCAAGAGAGAGTATTTTGCTTACGAAAGGACGTTCATCACCTTTGCCGTCTGTTAAAAATATTTTTGATGGTATAGAATGGTTAATATCAAAGCCAAGGTGAGCCTTTGCTTTTTTTGAACCGTCTCTATAGTCTGCCCAGTGCATAGAAAGGACAGCATCTATTAATGATCCGTCAATAGAGACAAGCTCTCCAAGATGAGCATACTCCTTTCGTAACGTTTTAGCGGCATCTGCTTGAAGTTTCTCGAAAATATATAATAATTGCTCTAGCCCTCTGTGGTTGACGGCCTCGAAAAAACTGCTTTTTTTAATACCGTCAGGAGGTGCAATCTCATTTTTGGCAAAATCATCTTCTTCGAGAACCTGAACAAGATGGCTCCCGGATGAGTATTCTTCAAGGTGGTAGAAGATTAACGCTTTAAGCTGGCGCTCAAAAGTCATTTGCAATGGCCTGTCTCCTTTTGCTTCAAGAGGCGGTGTATGGGATAGAATTTTATAAACAGGGGCCAATAATTCATGAAAAGATGGGATTACTTGATTTTTGCTTAGTGGTTCAAATGTATATGGCATTTTTATAACTCCTTTATAATTAAAGTGTTATAAAAATTTTGCCACTAAAACTTATTTCAAAAAGTCAAGCAAAAAATGGCCTCCGAAAAAAATATTTTGTTTTTAATTTACTATGCAAAAACCTAACCGGACAACACTGAATAAATCTAGAATTATATATAAAGACTTTTATGTATCCAAAGAACTGCATCTTTTCAAGTGCCTTCCTGGGAATCCCATTAATTGAAAGGGCATCCTTTAGAAGTATGAAGCATGTACTCTTTTGTTGGTCTAAACATATCCCATGCCGGCATAGGAATACTATCCTGATCCATAATAAATGTCCGCGCATCACCCTGGATATATTCGCCGTTTTTATCAAAATAACATATCCCCATTAAATCATTTAAAGTCTCATTATTTTCAATTCGTTTTAAAACCTCAAACAATGTCTCTTCACCCTCACCCGAAATTCCAATATCAAATTGAGGGAATTCCTTCATTGTTCTTCTTTGTAAAGCTGTTACATGAACACCACCAATTATCATTTTTATTTTCTTATTATAATCC
>MHZA01000094.1 GCA_001828595.1 Planctomycetes bacterium RIFCSPLOWO2_12_FULL_40_19 | reverse complement strand
TCAATATATCAAGGGAGTCGGGCCCAAAAGAGCTCAGACGCTCGGCAGGCTGGGCATACATACCGTGCGAAACCTTCTATATTACTTTCCCCGCACACATCAGGACAGATCCCGGGTAGAGAAAATTTCGAATCTGACTAGTGGTACTACTGCAATGGTGAAGGGTATTGTTTTCAATATTAAGTCATTCAGGACCAGGGGGTGGAAGAGCATTTTTGAGGCATCAGTTGGTGACGGGACCAGTATACTCCAGGTTAAATGGTTCAACCGGCCATATCAGAGTGAAATATTCCAGGTGGATGACCATGTGTTTTTATATGGTAAGGTCTCTTCATATAAGCAGTCACTTCAGATGGTAAACCCGGAATATGAGATAGCTTCAGAGGAAGATGGCCCGGGTAAGAGCGTGGGTATATTGCCGGTATATTCACTGACAGAGGACATGAGACAAGTCAGTTTCCGTAAACTAATGAAAACGGTTGTTGACGGTCATTTTCACAAGGTTGAAGAGATATTTACGGATGATATTATCAGGAAACATAAGTTTGTGCCAGTTACCTATGCAATAAAGAATATTCACTTTCCCGATACCCTGGACAGCCTGCAAGAATCTAAAAGAAGGCTGAAGTATGAAGAATTCTTCCTGTTTGAGACGGCGATGGCCCTTCGTAAACGCAGTATAAAGGAGGTCAATGGAAACAAGTTCAAAATAGGCCCAAATGTTGAAAAGCATATATACAAACTCTTTCCGTTCAAGCTTACGAATAGCCAGCAAAACGTTATCAGGGACATACATGATGATATGTGCAGTGAAAGGCCAATGAACCGCCTTCTGCAGGGGGACGTTGGTTCCGGTAAGACCGCCGTGGCTGTTTATGCACTCTTCGCCGCCATTGCAAATGGTTTTCAAACTGCCTTTATGGCGCCTACAGAAATCCTTGCCGAACAGCACTATCGTACACTGGGAGTCATGCTCTCAAAAGCCGATGTAAATATATTACTCCTCACAGGAGGCGCTAAGGCTAAAACAAGAAAAGAAAATATTGAACGAATAAAACAGGGTGAAATTGATCTTGTGATAGGCACACACGCACTGATCCAGCAGGACGTGGAATTTAAAAAGCTGGGGTTGATAGTGATTGACGAACAGCACAAGTTTGGCGTAATGCAGCGTACAAGACTTAGACAAAAAGGACACAAACCGCAGCCGGACGTACTTGTAATGACGGCAACCCCTATACCCAGGAGTCTTTCTTTGACAGTGTTTGGTGACCTTGATATCTCCACCATTGACGAACTGCCGCCCGGCAGGACTCCTGTAAAGACGTATCGTGTTACGGCAAGTAAAGAAAAGGATGCCTATGAATTTATTCGTAAAGAAATAGAAAAGGGGAGGCAGGCATTTGTCGTATACCCGCTGGTGGATGAGTCTGAAAAACTCGACCTCAAGGCAGCTACTGTGGAGGCTAAGAGGCTTAAAGATGAGGTGTTTACCGGATTAAATGTAGGGCTATTGCACGGTCAGTTGAGGTCAGACGTGAAGGACTTGATAATGACTGATTTTATTAATCATAAATATGACATTCTTGTATCAACTATTGTAATTGAGGTGGGGATTGATGTGCCAAATGCCACCGTAATGGCGATCGAACATGCAGAGCGATTTGGCCTCGCACAGCTTCACCAGCTTCGTGGCAGGATAGGGCGCAGTTCACACCAGTCATACTGCCTGCTTTTTGGAACACCCGGCGGGAGCATAGAATCCCGACAGAGGCTAAAAACCATGCTGGAAACAAACGATGGCTTCAGGATAGCAGAGGAAGACCTGAGACTCAGGGGACCGGGGGAATTCTTCGGGACAAGACAGCACGGCTTACCCGAATTTAAGATAGGCGACATTATAAATGATTATGCCATATTGAAACTGGCACGAGATGACGCATTTAAACTCGTGAATGAAAGCCAGAAGTCAAAGTCCTCGAAGAAAAAAATGCTTCTGAAAAGGATTACGGAGAGTTTTAAGGATAAGCTTGATTTGATAAATACGGGATGAATTTATAGAGAAATGGCAAAACAATCTGACAAAAATGTTCGTGATATGAAAATCTCTCCTAAATCAATGCTTGTGCTTGAAGAAAGATATTTGAAGAAAAATAAATCAGGGAAAATTATTGAAACACCTGAGGAAATGTTTCGCCGTGTTGCCGGAAATATTGCCCTTGCCGATGCTGAATATAAAAGCGATGCGGAAATCAAAACTTTAGAAGATCAATTTCAGAGCATGATGTCAAACCTGGAATTTCTACCAAATTCACCTGCACTCATGAATGCCGGTAGAAAATATCAACAACTATCTGCTTGTTTCGTCCTGCCTGTTGAAGACTCAATCGAAAGCATCTTTAATACTGTTAAATATGCTGCATTGATTCATCAAAGCGGTGGCGGTACAGGATTTTCCTTCTCGAATATCAGGCCGGGAAATGACATTGTAACATCATCCTGGGGAAAGGCGAGCGGCCCTCTATCTTTCATGAAGGTATTCAACGAGGCTACCGAAGCAATTAATCAGGGCGGGTTCAGGCGCGGGGCAAATATGGCTGTATTAAGGATAGATCACCCTGATATTCTTGACTTTATCAGCGCTAAAGACCGTGAAGGGAGTTTAATCAACTTCAATATCTCGGTAGCTATTACGGACAAATTTATGAAAGACTTAGAAGAAAACGGAAAGTACTCTTTAATTAATCCACGTAATGGCGCTGTAGTAAGGCAGTTTTATGCAAGAGAGGTTTTTGATAAACTCATACATGCCGCCTGGAAGAACGGCGAACCAGGTGCAATATTTATAGATAGGATTAATGACTCAAACCCGACACCTGATGTCGGGGAAATTGAGAGTACGAACCCCTGTGGCGAACAACCACTTTTGCCTTTCGAGTCTTGTGTACTTGGCTCGATTAACCTGACGAAAATGCTGATACAGGATGATGGTAGCTATAAAATAAACTGGGAAAAACTATCTGACACGATAAAGCTTGGTGTACGTTTCTTAGATAACATCATAGACATTAACAAATATCTACTTATTGATATTGCCGGAATAACAAGGAGAAACCGGAAAATAGGGCTTGGAGTTATGGGTTTTGCCGACATGCTTATAATGATGGGGATACCTTACAATACTACAGATGCTTTAAACATTGCTGACAAATTAATGAATTTTATTTCTAAAGAGGCAGATATCGCCTCCGCAAAGCTTGCTGAGGAGAAGGGTGTTTTCCCAAACTTTGTAAAAAGCGTGCTTAATAAACCAGGCTCACTAAGGTTAAGAAACGCCACACGGACTACTATTGCACCAACAGGAACATTAAGCATAATTGCAAATTGTTCATGTGGTATTGAACCCATATTTGCTTTATCTTATGTCCATCATATTTTGGGCAACAAACATATATCAGGTTTACATCCTTTATTCGAAGATGTAGCAAAACGAAGAGGATTCTACTCAACAGATCTTGTTAAAGAAATTTCAAAGAAGGGAATAATGAAAGATATTAAAAGTATTCCTGAAGATATAAAGCAGATTTTTGTAACGGCAAGAGACATTTCGCCGGAGTGGCACATCAGGATACAGGCTGCCTTTCAAAAACACGTAGACAATGCAGTATCTAAAACAATCAATTTCCCACAAGATACGACAAAGGAAGACGTAGAAAGAGCCTTTCTTCTGGCATATAAAAGTGGATGTAAAGGAATCACCGTTTATAGAGATAAAAGCCGCATGTCTCAAGCCCTCTCAATAGAATGTATCTGTGAGGAAGTTCTATAATTTTCTGGTTTAATAAAATCAAAGTTTTTAAAAGTTATAGTCTTTGTAACCCCGCCTAAAACCCCATTTTTCTGCCAGATATTCTGATTCCTTTTCAATAATGCCCCTGTTTGTATTCTTTTTTAAATGATGTCCAAGGGTAAAATGTGCAATCTCGTGGGTGGTAACATCCATTTTTTTATCTTTACGACATTCCCAGGGAACCGTCAACCAGTTGTGCGGCAAAGCCTGTAAGAACATACCAAAGGAATTCGGTGGTGAGATCATTTGTGGACCTTATGCTCCGGGTTGTGGTCTAACGACAAGCTAAGCCGCCGCGCTCTTTGCGGTCGGCTTGAGCGGATTGTTAGGCTTTTTTTGGGTTAATCCTAATTCTGCAGCAACGACATCAAATGACCGCCCTTGTTTATTTTTAGAATCACCTTTTGCTTTGCGAAGTTCCCGAAGATCGTGATAATCTTCCAATTCTTCTTGCATGCGAAGGTAATCCTTGTAAGGAATTACTGCAAATTCTTTCTTGCCATGATTTTCAATAATTTGAGCTTTCATACTACCTATAAGCCTCCTTTCTATGAAGAATTCTGTAAATAATAATTTTCTTTTTAGATACTTCAAAAAGTATCCGCCAACTGCCAACCCGAAGCCGATACTCTGGAGAAAAATTGCTTAATCTTTTTATATCGCCAACAAGACCATCTTTCAGTAAAAAAATTGCGTCTGCAATGCGTTGAGCATCGGTTTTTGGAATTGAAGCTAAATCCTTTTCAGCTTTCTTGCGTATCTCAATTTCGTATTGCATATCATTATATCATAGGCCTAACATTGTCTTTTAAGTTTATTCAACATTATGATGGATTATAGAAATTTAGGTGATGTAGCCAAGGAACAACTTTATAAGATCGTTGGAAATTGAGACAGAATTCAATATAAACATCGTGTATTAATTATTATATTGCTGAAATATAGTATTGTATATTAGTTATGTTAGAAACATTTAAACGCTTTTTGTCATCAAAGGGCAAGGTAAACGACAAATATCTTCCATTTTATCTGAAGTGGATCACGGAAGGCTTTCGTTTCCTTGATATTCCATTATCTCAGGCCATTACAAATGAGCAGAAATCTCAATTTCTCAAAACACTTCCAAAAGCGGTTTGTTGTCCGATGCATTAGAGTTCCCTGAGATTTCCCTTCGCTTTTTCATCAAGGGCTTCCTTGATTAAAAAATCCAATTTACCTGATTCTGAATCTACTTCAACTTGTCTATCCCATTTTTCCCAATCTCTTTCATAAAACCACTCTCTCAAACGAACATATTCATCTTCTGAAAGAGCTTCAATTGTGGCTTCTATTTCCTCTATTTTTAGCATAATACAACTCCTTCCTTTTTATTTTTGGGCTTACGGCGAGCTTTTTGCGGTCGGCTGTAGTGATTAGTTATCTGTTTTTATATGCAGTAATAAATTCTGCAATAGTAATACCGGATTGTTTAATTGCACTACGAAGAGTTCCTACAGCAAGTTCTTTATGTATTGGAATTACACAACCTTTATTTCCTTTTCGCAAAACCACATGACTGCCTTTTGTCTAACAATTTCAAATCCTAAACTTTCGAATGTTTTAATAGCCTTACGACCGGAGATGTGTGGAAGTTCAGGCATTAACGGCAACCTCAAATGTTGTAATGAAAGGATGTGCTGTTTCCTTTAATGGAAATTCTTCAAGATATAACTCAGTAGCTTCTTGTAAATTATTTATAGCGTCTTCAATAGCGGCACCTTGACTTGCAGTACCAACTTCCGGACATTCCGCAACATATAAATTACCTTCTTTATGTACAATCGCAGTAAATAATCTATTCATATTTCACCTCTTAAAAAACATTCTATCTATTTTTTACAAAATCTCAATATATTTATTTTGTTTAAAGGGGCAGGTCAAAGGGTCGTCAAATGGTCATCGTCAAAGGGGTCAGGGCAGTCAAAGGTGTGATCCCATTTTCCCACAATTAGCTAACATACCAGAAGTAAGGTCATGCCAGGGGAGTATTTTTTGTATTGAGAAATTATCTCTTGGGAATACTGTTTTTTCACTTGACGACAACCTCAACAGGCTGTCCGAGAATTGGTATTTTAGCAAATTTTCGTGTCATAAGTCCTTTAATATAATACCTGATTTTTTGAATTTTGCATTCTC
>MHZA01000093.1 GCA_001828595.1 Planctomycetes bacterium RIFCSPLOWO2_12_FULL_40_19 | reverse complement strand
TTTTTGCTGACAAACCCATGGAGGTGGAAGGCTACCCGCCTGCCCGCCCGGCCATGCCGTTCGGACGGGTACCTATTCGGGCAGGTTCTGGCAGGTACCGTTCGGTACGGGCGGGAAGGGTAAAATCCAGAAAGGAGTTAAGGCCATGCCAGTCGCCTGAGGACGACCCTGTAGGTAGCTCACAGATCCGACTCAGTCGGGAGAGGCATATCCGCCGTGGCGGAGAGGCAGATTTGCTTTCGGCACGACTTTAGCCTTTTAATTTATGAGGCAGTATTTGCTTTTTGTAGTCTCCGCCTTTATTCTGTATTGTAATTATAAATTGACGTCATGGTCTATAGAGTATATAATGCAACTCATTCAAGATCTTTTATAGGATTTTAGCGAGGGTATTTAGCAAGACGGCATTTCTTTGTGGCGGTGTAGCTCAGTTGGTTAGAGCAGCGGAATCATAATCCGCGAGTCCGGGGTTCGAGTCCCTGCACCGCTACCACGTCTTTTAGAATATACGCCATGATTTAACACAGGTAAGACTTTCATTGTTATAACTTGCTTGTTGTTCTATTACGTTAAGAATATTCTTTTATTAATTCATTTTATAATTTTTTATTGACAAAGATATGGCTTAGTAATAGTATTTTGCAATGCCACAAAAATTCCTGGTGGATATGGATTCAATTGATTTAAATGAGATAGCGGCAGATATTGAGGGAATCAGGGCCGTAGTTCCACACCGTTATGAGATGGAACAGTTAAATGGAATAATCAGATACGATCCAGAGAACAAAATAATTATTGGATTTAAGGATGTAAAAGATGATGAGTTTTGGGTACGCGGGCATATCCCCGGCCGCCCGCTCTTCCCTGGTGTATTGATGGTGGAAGCGGCTGCGCAGCTGTGTACCTATTATTTTAAGAGCTCTTTGCAAAGTGATAAATTTTTTGGTTTCGGCGGTATTGAAAAAGTTAAGTTTCGAGGTCAAGTGACCCCTGGAAATAAACTGATTATTATTGCGAAGAATACAGAATTAAGAGCCAGAAGAGCTATCTTTGATACTCAGGGAATAGCAAATGGTAAACTTGTATTTGAAGGTAAAATAATTGGCATGGCAATGTAGAAGGGGTTGTTGACGATATATTTTTTGGGTTATTTTTCCTTTTAAGAAAGGGGGGTTTATGAATAAGCAGGATTTAGTTGAAGCTGTGGCAAAAGAGTTAGGCACATCAAAAGCTGAGGGTGAGAGAGTTGTAAAGGCTGTATTATGTGGTATCAGCACGGGTGTAAAGAAAGATAAAAGTGTCCAGCTGATAGGGTTTGGTACTTTTTCGGTAAAGAAAAGGAAAGCCCGAACTGCGAGAAACCCTCAAACCGGAGAAGCAATTAAAGTCAAAGCCAGCAGGACAGTAGGTTTTAAAGTAGGCAAGAAATTCAAGAATATGGTTTAAACCTTGTCAATATTGTCGTGAGCCTCATCTTTTAAGTAAAGACGTAATAACGTGGCAACCCCATAGTTAAGCGCTTTTAAGTAGTAAGTAATTTTTATCTGAGTAAACTTGGTTGATAGGTACTTGCTCAGGGAAGTGCCTATCAACCCCTTTTCTTCTTTGCTGTTGTTCATTCTTGATATCCGGCCTCTAACATACATATCAATTTCTTACCGTCCTTTCTGTATTTATCTTTTAAACAGGCGAATATAAATGGGAAAATTATTTGGAACAGATGGAATAAGAGGAGTGGCGAATATATATCCAATGACCCCTGAAATGGTATTGAATGTAGGAAAAGCTACTGCCCATGTTTTCAAAGAGAAATGCGGAAAGAGAAAACCTGAATTTGTCATAGGGAAAGATACCAGGTTGAGCGGTTACATGATTGAAAACGCCCTGGCATCCGGGATTGTATCAGTGGGCGCAGATGTTCTGCTTGTTGGCCCTATGCCCACGCCCGCTATTGCACATCTGACTAAGTCGTTAAATGCCGATGCCGGTATTGTACTCAGCGCTTCACACAATCCTGCGGAAGATAACGGAATAAAGATTTTTAGTGGTGATGGATATAAGCTCCCTGATGATGTTGAGAATGAGATTGAAAAATATGCCCTGTCAGAAAGAATAAGGACAGAACATGTAAAAGGAGGGTTGATCGGGAAGGCACATAGGGTTGATGATGCAAAAGGAAGATATATAGAATTTGCTAAGGCTTCTGTAAAGAGCATGAGCCTGAAAGGATTAAAAATTGTACTGGATTGCGCTAATGGCGCTGCATACAATACCGCACCGCATATATTAAGTGAGCTTGGGGCAGAGGTTATTGTACTGAATGACAGGCCGGACGGATTGAATATAAATCTGGATTGCGGCGCATTGCATCCTGAAAAGATGATAGAAGTTGTAATAAAAGAAAAGGCGGATATCGGGATAGCGTTAGATGGTGATGCTGACAGAGTAATAGTATGTGATGAAAAAGGAAGATGTGTTGACGGCGACCACATCATTGCAATATGTGCTATTGATATGAAGGAGAAGGACGCTCTCAGGAAAAACAGTGTCGTCGTTACCATCATGGCTAATAAAGGCTTTGATATTGCAATGGAAAAGGCAGGAATAAAAGTTGTTAAGACAAAGGTGGGTGACAGGTATGTTGTTGATGAGATGAGGAAAAAAGGATATGTTTTAGGAGGAGAGCAGTCCGGACATATAATATTCTCAGATTATACAACAACGGGGGATGGGGTAATTTCTGCTTTACAATTATTGAGAGTTATGAAAGAAAGAGGCGCAAAGTTGAGTAAACTGGCGGAGTGTATGACATCGCTGCCGCAGGTGCTTGTTAACATTGTAGTAAAGGGAAAAAAAGATATTAACAAGCTGAAAGTAAATAATAATATCAAAAGCGCCGAATTAAAGTTGGGGGAAAAAGGAAGAGTGCTTGTCCGTTATTCAGGGACACAGAATCTATGCAGAATTATGATTGAAGGCGAGAATAAGAGAGAAATCCATAAAGTAGCAAATGATATTGCGAAAGCTATGAAGAAAGAGATAGGGGCCTGATATGATACAAGCCGTAATCATGGCTGCCGGTAAGAGTACGAGGACGTTGCCGTTGACACTTACCAAACCTAAACCATTACTCAAGGTAATGAATAAAGAGATAATAAAGCACAACCTGGATGCCTTGCAGGGATTGGTTGATGAAGTTATCGTAATAGTTGGATACAGGAAAGAGATGATAATAGATGAAATAGGCCGCAAATATGGAAGATTAAATATTAGATATGTAGAACAGAAGAAACAGTTGGGCACAGGACATGCACTGAAATATGTTGAGCAATTGATTAAGGGAAAATTCATAGTTATAGGCGGTGATGATATTTTTTCCAGGAAGGACATAAGGGCATGTTTGAAGCATAAATATGCTGTCCTGGGATGTAAGGTTGAAGACCCGGGCAGGTTTGGTGTCTTTGTTGTGAAAGGCAGAGAGGTCAAAAAGGTTGTTGAAAAACCTGAAAGGTTTATTTCAGACATAGCTAATACAGGGTTATATGTTTTTGATAAATCAGTGTTTAAGATTAAGCTCAGAAAAAGCCGGAGAGGAGAATATGAGATAGTTGATTATATAAATGCGCTTGCAAAAAAAGAGAAAGTTGTGTGTGAAAAAGTAAAAGGGCACTGGCTGTCTGTGGGATATCCATGGGATTTAATTGAAGCAAACAGCGTCCTGGTTTCCGAAATAAAGAATGACATAAAGGGAAAAGTAGAAAAGAATGTTATAATAAAAGGAAGGTTAAAAGCAGGAAAAGGTACAGAAATCTTGTCCGGAACATATATAAAAGGAAATGTCGTCATTGGCGAAAATTGCAGCATCGGGCCCAACTGCTATTTAAGAGGAAACACGTCTATTGGAAATGGCTGTCATATCGGACAGGCGGTTGAGATAAAAAACAGTATAATTATGGATAATGCAAAGGTCCCACATCTCTCTTATATTGGAGACAGTGTTATTGGAGAAAATAGTAACCTGGGAGCCGGGACAATAACGGCTAATTTAAGACATGATAATAATAATGTGAGATCTGTAGTGAAGGGAAAACTGGTTGATACAGGCAGAAGAAAATTTGGGGCTATAATTGCGAATGACGTTCACACAGGCATAAATACAACGATCTATCCCGGAAGAAAAATCTGGCCGGGAATAGGCACAAAGCCCGGCGAGATTGTTGATAAAGATAAGAAGGCTTGATTATATGAAGATAATTCAGTTGCCCGATACTATTATTAATTTTCGTTATTCTTCAAGAGATCTGAAATTTTAGTAATATACGTATAAGGCTCGCTGTCATTGATTTCAGATTTGTAGAAATTGTAATGCCTGCCGTGTTTCATTAATGCAGTGGACATGCCAAGCCTCTTTCCCACTTCAATCTCGTCTTTAATCTTATCGCCGACACAAAGGACATGTTCCGGTACTAAATTATACTTAATTAGAATTTCCTTAAAACATTTCTCTTTTCCCAGGGGGTTATCTGTTATGATTATTTCGTCAAATACATTTTCCAGTCCCAAAACTTTTATCTTCCTTTCCTGCCATTCTTTTTTACCCAGGGTGACGAGAAATAACTTATAGCCGGTTCTTTTCAGTTCGTTAATTGCATCTATTGCGTCAGGAAATAAAATGGCGTCTTCCACCTCAAGGGTATTGATAGTATTGGAAATTTCCCTGCAGAACTCTTCTGGAAGATTGTATAGATTGGCGATTTCACGGGAGATGTCGGCTTTTGGGCCAAGACGTTCTTCAAGTTCCAGTTGTAATCTTAACGCCTCTGCTTCGGAGCATTTGATCGCCTTCGATATGATTTTTGAGGCAAGTTTTTTGCTTTTTAAAACCAGCGTTCCACTGCAATCATATAGCGTGTCGTCCAGGTCAAATATGATTGCCTTAATCCGGTTTGACAACAAAGACATAAGTTTGGGAATTATTAGGTATTTTTAAAAGGTTATAAGTGTTTATTGTGCATATATCCTGCATATAGAATCTGCCAGCTTTTCAGGATCGTGTCTTATTAAGTCCTGCTTTTCCCACAGCACTCTTTTTTGTTCAATATTTTCAATTAAATCAGTGACCACTACTGCGACATTATTTTTCCCTAAATTTTCATCAAGGGCTACAATATCAGCGCCTTCTTTTCTATATTTTCCGATTATTTCTTGACGCGGAAAATTGTTATTGACGAGCACATAATCCAGGATTTCCTCTCCAAGATACTTTATAACTGCTTTAATGTGATCCGATGCGGTGTAATTGTCTGTTTGTCCTGGTTGTGTAACAATATTACACAGGTATATCTTTACGGCTTTTGTACTCTGCAGAGCGTCCTTTATACCTCCTACAAGAAGGTTGCTTATGACGCTCGTGTAAAGGCTTCCTGGGCCGATTACGATTATGTCTGCTTTTTCGATTTCACTGATTGCGTCTGGCGGGCATTCGACATCATTCGATTTCAGAAAGACCCTTTCGATAGGCGCTTTTCGTGGGGCGCGCACATTAAACTCTTCTTCTACAACCGAGCCGTCCTTTAATTCTGCGCAAATGTGAGTACTTGTAAGTGTGGAAGGCAGGACTTTTCCTTTGATTGTCAGTATCTTACTTGCCTTTTTTATCGCCTGATCAAAACTGCCTGTTATGTCTGTTAATGCGGCCATCAATAGGTTGCCAAGGCTCATTCCGTTAAGTGAGCCTTTATTAAAGCGGTATTGAAAAAGCTGGTATAAATCCTTTTCCTGCTCCTCCGTTTCTGAAAGCGCAACCAGGCAGTTTCTCACATCTCCGGGAGGCAATATGCCGTATTCTTCTCTTATGATGCCGGAACTTCTGCCGGAATCTGTAACTGTTACAATTGCCGTCAGGTTTTCGCTGTATGTTTTCAATCCTTCAAGCGCTATTGGAAGCCCTGTGCCGCCGCCAATGGCCAATATCTTTAAATTGTCATGTGTCTTCCCGATATCTTTCAATTTGAGCAAAGTCGGCAGTTGGAAAAATCTTTTTATCTTGTAATCGGGCTTATTTGCGCTGTCGTAAGCCGTTTCCTCTTTAAACCTTCCGTGTAACATTTGGACTGTTACCATTCCTTTGGATTTTGCAATTCTAAGCTCTTCCCTCACCCGGTCTCCAACGACAACAACATTCTGCGGAGACAGTGAATACTTTCTGACAATCGCCTCAAAGCAGTCCTCCATTAACAGGCCAACTTCCTGGTCGTTAATTATTATTTCATCAAAGTAAGGTTTCAGGTTAAGCAGTTCTATCTTTTTATGTTGTCTTTCATGAATTCCTGTTGTCAGCAAAAACAGCTTGTATTTATCCTGTGCTAATTTTTTTAAAGTTGGCACAACATCCGGGAAGAGTTGTATATCGGTCACTTCATTGCTGTTATAAGCCTTCAGGGCAGAGCGAACAAGTTCATGGCCTTTATTAAATTTATTTGATATTTCATTGAAAACAGGATAATACGGTCCATGCTTTTCTGATAATTTTTTCTGCAATAAATACGCTTCTTCCTCTGTGCACGGCAGCCCGGCATCAACCATTGCTTTTGCAGCACGTTTTCGCGATGCTTCAAGCAGCGAACCGGTACAATCGTATAGTGTATCATCAAGATCAAATATAATTGCTTTCATAGTTTCCTTCTTTGGGAAAAACCAAATTGTGTTCGTTTAAAATGACATAAGATTTGACGGGATTACTTACTCTACCTTTAAGTTTTTAATTTCAGGAGGAAAATCAACTTTGCTGCCAACGGTAATTCCGTTTTTTCTGAACCAGCCTTCTTCCATTTCAAGTGCGAATCGCACTTCAGCCTTTGATGTATGACTTGTTAAACTGTATGGAGCCATAGGCTCTATCTGTGTAATTGTTCCACTGGAATTTATGAAGGCAATAGAGAGAGGAATTCTTGTATTTTTCATCCAAAATGACAAATTTTGTTCCTGTGGATAGATAAATAACATACCGTGATCGCTGTCTAATTTGTCCCGAAACATTAAGCCTATTGTACGTTCTTTTTGCGTAAATGCAACTTCTACGCGGGGTTTTTTGTTATGTATATTTAACTCGTATGTAATTTCGTCTGATATATTGGAATGACCGGTACAACTCCAGAGAGTTGGAGTGAGTACTAAAAGAAGGACGTTTCGAAAGTAGCTGCTTCTCGCGATGCGGGATGATAATTCCATAAGGTAGTTATTTTGCAGGAGAAATCACAGAATTTGCAGGGCCTCTGAATTTAGCAACCGGGTTTACTATAGCAAGCCCCCGATAATATGTAACCAGCCCGTTAACAACTTTTGTAATTATCTTATTAAAGGAGGTCCTTTCCCTTGCTCTTTCCAGCTTTATTTCCGGCCCCTTTTCATCAGTTATTGGTATCATTTTAACGTTACCGAAATCCATCTTTAACATATTTATCATTCCACCATCCCCCTCCATTTGCTTGACTATTTCGGCAGAGGGTAAAGCCGCAATGTAAGAAAGCGGGTATGTATAGTCTCTATAATTGTCTTTTTGTATATATGCTTCACCTTCAATTGCCAGTGTCTCCAGATATTCTCTAACAGTGTTGAGCTTTGTTTCATTAACGTCTTCTTCTTTGACCTTTGTAGTCTTTTCCCTGAAAGGGTTAATCCCCCCTGTTATAACTGTTTTGGCAATAGTTCCCTGAGACTGAAATGTATTTACGTTAATTTGTATATGTTCAGAATCGATGAATTGAAATGAAAAAACGTCCTTTGTTTTTTCATCATATATTGATGAATTGGTGAATTTAATGTTAACATTGTGTATTTCCAGTTCCGGTATCAGTATTTCAAGAGGGAGGATTATTTTTGATACAGTCATTGCACCAGGAATTACATTGCCACTCCTGTGAATTTCATTCTTATCGTTTGTTATTTCAACAAATCGTTCTCCTGCTGATTTTTGTATAACATAATCATGATGCATCAAAAATTTGTCGAAAACATATAGTCTTTCCTCACCGTTACCATTTTCTCCATGTCTTAAACTTGGCGAACGCGTATGTGCCCTGGTGTCTCTGAAATATATCGAATCCTGTAGAAAATCTTCGAGCTTGTTTAACGGTACGCTAAAAAAAGGCTGGTGAGTTTTATCCATAATCGTGTAACTCAAATGATTATATACTTATATAAGAGCATGAGATTTCTAAAATTAAAATACTATGAGAAATTTTAGTTTAAAAATAAAAATAAGTCAAGATGTTATTTTTATGTTGTTTTTATGTATAAAGCCTGATCGGTGAACAGATTAGATACCCATCGGTTTTGAGCGACAGCGAAACAATACATTTCTTATCGCATTGAAC
>MHZA01000092.1 GCA_001828595.1 Planctomycetes bacterium RIFCSPLOWO2_12_FULL_40_19 | reverse complement strand
GTACTTCTAAGTACAAAAGGATTTCACATAAGAGTTAAGAATAAAGTCACTCACAGCACAGTAAAAGAGGCCTTACTTAAACTATCAGAAAAGGTGATCAATCAATTCGTTCGTTTTACAAGAAAAGGTCACAGGTTGAAAATCCGGGCAGAGAAAAGATAAATGCCAACCGTAAGCGTAATAATTCATACTTATAATAACGAAAAGTTCATTGGAGAGACTATAGATTCCGTCCTTAATCAGACATACAATGACTATGAAATTATAGTTGTTGATGATGGTTCTGAGGACGGCACGCGTGATGCACTCCTTCCATATATGCAAAAGATAAGGTATCATTACAAGGAAAACGGAGGCATCGCAAGCGCCAAGAATACTGGTATAAGTTTGTCTAACGCTGAATTTATAGCGTTCCTTGACCATGATGATTTATGGGTTCCTGACAAACTCAGGATACAGATGGAATATTTTAACGAGCATCCACAGGTAGGACTTGTTTATGCCAAATATACCAGTTTCAGGCATGACAAAGAATTGAGAACGAAACCTGAGAAGGGATACAGCGGCTGGATATTTAAGAAGCTTCTCTCTAAGAGTATTGTACAGACTTCAACCGTGATGGTAAAAAGGGAATGCCTGAATACCGTTGGCCAATATGACGAATCGTTCAAGCTTGCAGATGAATATGATATGTTCTTGAGAATAGCAAAAAGATTCCAATGCGGTTTTGTTGATAAAGGGCTTACAAGGTATAGGGTTCATGATGCTAATGCATCAAAAAACGATCTTCTTTTTGATAAGGAGAACCTGAGAGTTTTTAAAAAGGTTTACAATGGTTATAAAGACCTTGACGAAAAAGAGAAAAAGATATTAAGGAAAAGAATTGCCAGGTACAGCCTCAAAGTTGCCGAAGGTCTTTACAACCAGGGCCAACTGGAAGAGTCCATGAAATATCAAAAAGAAGCGCGTGAATATTTACCTTTTCATAAAAAACTATTTTACTGTACCGGCATTTCAAAATTAGCCACGAAAAAGACGCAAATAATGCTTTAATTGTTGGCCGGATTGAGCCCTGTTTGTTCATTAATTCATGTAAGGGGTTCAAAACTTGAACCCTACATTTAACGCATAGGAATTTCGATCTTGTAACAATAATGTAGGGGCGTACCCGCCTGCCCGCCCGGCAATGCCGTTCGGACGGGTACCTACCCGCCTGTACCTATTCGGGCAGGTTCGGGCAGGTAATTATACGCCCCTACGCAACGACAGAAAGTCGCCGAAGGCCTAATTAATGAGAATAGCCTTAAACATATATAAATATTTACCAACAAAAGGAGGTGGAGAAGGCTATCTCGCCAATTTTGCAAATCATCTGGCAGAGAGAGGTCATGAAGTGCATATATTTGCCAGCGAGTGGGAAAGCAATAATAACAAGATACACTATCATACAATCCCGGTTATAAGATATCCTAAATTTCTTAAAGATGTTTCATTTGTCATAAATAGCTATAATTATATGGCAAAGAATGATTATGACATTGTACAGGTCGTTGGCAGGGCGCTTGGCATGAACGTATTTAATCCACACTGCGGAGTGGAAAAGGCCTGGCTGAAACAGGATATCCTGTCAGTAAGCTGCTCTTTTTATAGATTCCTGAAACGCATAACAAGGTATTTCAGCCTCAGACAAAATTTTATTTTATGGTTGGACAGAAAACAGTATACGAGCAAGGGTATATCCAGAATTATTGCCATATCTGACATGATAAAAAATGATATTATTAAATACCACAATATAGACCCGCAAAAGATAAAAGTAGTTTACAATGGTGTAGACCTTCAGAGATTTACTCCAGACAACAGAAACAGATACAGGAAAGCTATAAGAGAAAGACTTTCTTTAGGTGAAGAGTTTGTAATCTTATACGTAAGTAACAACTTCAGATTGAAGGGTCTTTTCACTCTGATAAAGTCTCTGGGAGAACTTAAAAAGTCTCACAAGGATTTCAAAGCCTTAATAATAGGAAGAGGCAGGGATGCTTCATACCGTAAATTAGCAGGGAGGCTGAACTGTCTGGGGAATTTGATATTTTTAGGACATGTAAATGAGATTGAGAAGTATTATGCAGCATCGGACATTTATGTACATCCAACATTTTACGATTCGTGCTCCCTTGTGGTTACTGAAGCTCTGGCAAGCGGACTGCCGGTAATTACTACAAGGTATGATGGCGCCAGCGGTGTAATAGATAATGGTGTAGATGGCTTTGTAATGGGAAACCCAATGGATTACGAGGCATTAGCGGAAAAGATAAGCCTTTTCTTTGATGATGAATTCAGAAAGAAAGCATCCATCGCCGCACGGAAAAAAGCCGAAAAATATCCTGCTGAGAAAAACTGTGAAGAGATTATAAAGATATACAAAGAGATAGTTTCTGCAAATCAATCAAAAAACACCCCTAAAAAGGATGGTTTTTGATTCTTATTTTGTGAAGCCCGTCCCCGCCAGAATGATCGCCCGCCCGGATGAATCCGTTCGGACGGGTCGGGCTGGCGAACGGCTTAGCCGGGCGGGCAAAATCCCATAAATTAGAGAACGAAGTAAGCTGATTTATATGAAGATACTATTTTTAGTTCAAGGTCTTGATGTGGCGGCAAGCAGGTACAGGGTGCTTCAATATCTGCCATATCTCAGGGAACACGGAGTGCAGGCAACCGTCCTGCCTTTTCAGAAAGGGTTTCTTAAGAAACTGAAACTGTTCAAGAGTGCAAGCAAATACGATATCCTGTTTATACAGCGAAAGAGATTTTCCTTTCTCTGGCTTAAATATATAAGGAAAAATGCGAGAAAAATCGTATACGATTTTGACGATTCCGTAATGTACCGCAATTCAAAGGCCTCTAACCCGGAATCAAACACCCGTGTTAAAATGTTTAAGAATATGGTTAATGTTTCTGACCACGTTATAGCGGGAAATGAATATTTGCAGAAAAACACTACACCCTATACACACAATATCACAATCATACCATCACCCATAGACATGACTTTATATCCTCAAAAGAAATATTCGGAGGAGAATGGCAATATTACCCTGGGATGGATTGGCGCTACCGGAAGTATCCATTATCTGGAAAAAATGAAACCCATGTTTGAAACTCTCGGCAGAAGGAACGGTAATGTAAAACTAAAGATTATATGTGATACATTTTTCGACTGTGAAAATATGGTTGTGGACAAAAAAAACTGGAGTGAAAAGGATGAGGTTACGGACATTCAAAGTCTTGATATCGGCCTGATGCCGCTCCTGGATGATCCGTGGTCGCATGGGAAGTGCGGGCTGAAGATATTACAGTGCCTTGCCGTAGGCGTTCCGGTAGTCTGCAGTCCGGCAGGAATCAACAGGGAAATAGTTGAGGACGGCGTGCATGGCTTCTGGGCAAACACACAGGAAGAATGGATAGAAAAACTGGAAATCCTGATAAATGACAATGACCTGCGAAGAAGAATGGGAATGGAAGGACGAAAGAAAGTTATTGAGCATTATTCACTTAAAGCAAACGCCCCAAGAATGTTAAAGATATTTCAACAGCTATCATCTTCTGCAAATTGAAAATACAATGCAAAAATCATAATTGTAAGTTTTTCTGCGATAAGAAAAACTTTTTAAGCTGTTTGGGCAAATGATTGCGACTTTCTTCACCAAAGCCTGAAATCAGGCAACTATATCCTCTTGGGTCATCTGGATAGTCTTCTGACGCAGAGCATGAGGCAGAAAAAGCCTTTTCTTATTTGCGGAAACTCGAACCAGAGCCAAAACATCATTAAATTCACTCATGTGTCATTTTGCTTTATTTGACTTTTCAACGTAAACGCAATAGTTTGTGTAATAACATAAATAACACAGTCTGTATACTGTACTATTTTACAGCTATTTGATAATTTATTGTTGTAACCATATATGAATGATATTATTATGTCAATAGCAATGACATATTGAAAATCATATATACTTGATGTGAGTTTATTATAAAATTGCAGTTAATTCAAAATGGAACAGATAATCAAGGCAAAAAAGATTCTAATCAGAGCTCCCAATTGGGTTGGTGATGTTGTGATGGCAACTCCTGCATTCAGGTGTATTAGAGAAAATTTTGCCGATTCGCACATAACGTTACTGATTAAGAAAAATTTAAGAAGCATAATAGACGGTTCTCCATGGTTTGATGATGTCATTGAATTGGAGACTAAAGCTGGAAAGAGCAGAAATGGATTTTTTTTACCGCAAAAAATTTTCAGCGGCAATACGAAGGAATATTTAGGTTTGATCCAAAAGCTCAGGCAGGAAAGATTCGATCTGGGGTTTTTATTCCCTAATTCATTCAGTTCCGCTCTTACGGTATGGTTAAGTGGGGCAAAGAGAAGAATTGGGTACAGGCGCGACGCTCGTTCTTTCTTATTAACAGACGGCATAGAGAGGCTGAGTGAAAATGGAAAATTCCGTCCCAATTACATGGGTGATTATTATTTAAGATTATGTACACAACTTGGATGTAAAATAGTCTCTAAGCAGTTAGAGCTGTTTATTTCCAGAGAGTGTGAGGATAATGCAGACGAGTTACTAAAAAAATATCATATTGATGAGAAACCATTTTTCCTGATAAATCCCGGTGCGTCTTACGGTTCTTCAAAGCTCTGGACTGCGGAGGGATTTGCCAGGACGGCAGATTTATTAAGGGAAGTTGCTGATTGTAATATAGTCCTGACTTCCGGGCCTGGCGAAACCAAACTTGCTGACGAAATAGAAGGATTATCTAAAAAAGGCTTAATCAATCTTTCAAGGGAACCAATTACTCTTGATGTTCTTAAGGTACTCGTAAAGAAGTGTATGCTCTTAATAACGTTGGATTCCGGCCCAAGACATTTTGCCGTGGCGCTTAACCGGCCGGTTGTCGTACTGATAGGCCCTAATGATCCCAGATATACAGAATCGGCATACGAGATTGGCAGGGTGATAAGAGAAGACATCGAATGTTCACCATGCCAGCTAAAGACATGTCCCACAGATAGACGCTGCATGACCCGGATATCACCTGAAAAGGTTGTGCAGGCATGTATTGAAGTTTTAAATTCAGAAGAAACATGTTATCAGACTTCTATTAAATCACTCCATTAACATTTCTTCATCTTGTCTTAATATTTGCTTATTATCCTATAATATCTTTCAATATAGACAAATAGAGACATTTTGCTAAAATATCTCTATTCGTTAAATGAAGGTAATAAGCATTACTCGCTTGATACATGATGTAATGGGAGTGCCGGAAATCTCACCTGTCTGCGTGCGAACACGCACAGGCAGGCAACAACACTCCCTACAGCAAATTGATACTTATGAAAGTTCTTTTAATATACCCTAATATTAACTCACAAGTCGGTTTTAATTTTGGAATCGTTTTTATTTCTGCCGTATTGAAGAAACATGGGCATGATACGAAACTAATAAACCTGAACGAAAAGCTGGCGAAACTGCCTGACGACAAAGAAATACAGAGAATAATTGAAGAATACAAACCACAATTAATAGGATTTTCCGCAGTTACCACACAATACCAATATGCCCTGAAAATAGCAAAATTTATTAAAGGCTTTTGTGATATACCCATTGTTTGCGGTGGGATTCATGCCACTATGGTTCCTGAGGAAGTTATAAGGGAAGACTGTTTTGACTATGTTTGTGTGGGAGAAGGCGAAGAGGCCATTTTGGAATTAGCTGCCAACATTGAGAAACGTGTCGATACCACGCACATCGCCAATATCTGGGCTAAGGATAATGGGAAAGTAGTTTCTAATAATGTCAGATCCTTACCGGATTTAGCCGAATTACCAAGAAAAGACTATGAAATCTTTGATTTCCAGAAAATGATAAATGCGGAAGGTGGGTGGGTCCGGTTGATGACATCGAGGGGATGTCCGTTCAAGTGCACTTATTGTTTTAATCACTCCATTGTGGAACGTTATAAAGACGAGACGGGTAGCAGCACAAAAGACCTTAACTATATAAGAAGGCATGATGTTGATGAGATAATAGATGAAATAAACTATCTACTCGAAAACTATAAAAATATTACAACATTTATATTTGATGATGACATTTTTACTTCAAACAAGACATATCTGAAGGAATTCTGTAATAAATATAAAAAGTCGGTAAAAATACCATTTGTTGCCAATGCACATATCAGGGCATTTGATGATGACAGGGCAGAATGTTTAAAGGATGCAGGCTGTATGATTATTAAGTTCGGATTAGAAAGCGGAAGCGAAAGAATCCGGCGCGAAATACTCAAACGTCCAATGACGAATGATGACATAATCCGTGCCTTTGAAAGCGCCCATAAGCACAACCTCCACACTTCAGCTTTTGTCATGTTTGGGCTTCCGTATGAAACGAAAGAAGAGATTCTCGAAACTGTCAAACTCCTCAGCATAATAAAACCAGGCCGTTTCAGGTGGTCAATCTTCTATCCTTTTCCAAGGACAGCAGCCTACGAAATCAGTAAAAAAGGAAACTTCATAAACTTTGATAAGATGAAGACTCTGGATAATTTCATGGATGATACCTGCCTGGACTTTGGCGAGGAACACAATCTCTTCATTTCAAGGTTACAACGAGCCTTTCCCTGGTATGTAAACATGTATGGCAATAACTCATCAAAGGAATTGTTTTCCGTATTAATCAAGATGATTGAAAAGATTCCTTCTAATGTATGGGAAGATATTAAAGATTTTGTAATGACGTGTGACAGGGAGATTTCAAAACAATTAAAGCAGGCGGGTGTAGAGCATTATACAATTAAATATAACTCATTCACTGCAGTTAATTCAAAATGGGACAAATGATTAAGGCAAAAAAGATTCTTGTCAGAGCGTCCAATTGGGTTGGTGATGTTGTGATGGCAACTCCTGTATTCAGATGCATTAGAGAAAACTTCGCAGATTCGCACATAACGTTGCTGATTAAAAGGAATTTAATTAAGAGGTGAATATGCCTTACAGGGCAAAAATAATTGCAAAGAAGATAATGGAAGAACATTGCCTGGGAATAGGAATTGATAAACAGAGAATCAAGGAACTGTTCGATATAGCAATACACAAAGATGAGTCATTGGCCAAATCAGGAATTGATGCGACATTCAGGGCCATTGTTGAGCCGTTAAATGATTCTTTTGATGCTGCCGACAGAGATGTCTATTATGAAATATTCAGTTATGTCATACAGCTAATAAGAGAGATGCCGGAGGCGGAACATATAGATGAAACATTAAAAACATTTGGATTGTTCACACAACAGGATTTGCTGGACAGGGTTAGGAATTTAATTGCTCCTGGCAAAAAGGGCCCTGCTCAAAGGCACAAGGTTAAAAAGGTATTTGTCCTGTCCCGCGTTACAATTGGGGCTGATGTGGCCATAACCAGCATAATAATTGAGAGAACAAAAAAGCTTTTTCCAAAAGCCCAAATCTTATTCCTGGCAAACAGAAAAAACTATGAATTATTCGGTGATGATGAGATCATAAAAATTTTACCTCTGGATTACAAAAGAAGAGGTAGTTTGATTTCCCGCCTGGAAAGCTGGCTGGAAGCGCTGGAAAATATAAAAAGTGAAACAAAAGATATGGAATCTTGTGAATATGTAATAATTGATTCGAATTCCAGGGTCACACAATTGGGTTTATTGCCATTAGTCGGAGAAGACGCCGGTTATTATCTTTTCGAGCCTCTTGCACATGCTGACGAGGAGACGAGGAAATTGGGAGAGGATATCAACGAATGGCTAAATAAGGTATTTGGTAGCGCGGGCAAAAAGTCTGTTTATCCTACATTAAGCATACCTGCCAGATATAATGAAACTGCTAAAGTGTTTTATCAGCAGTTGGCTAAAAACAAGGAATTTACAGTCACAGTCAATTTTGGCACGGGAGAGAATGATAATAAGAGGATAAGCG
>MHZA01000091.1 GCA_001828595.1 Planctomycetes bacterium RIFCSPLOWO2_12_FULL_40_19 | reverse complement strand
ATGTGGATATAGACGGCGCCGGCCGCTGGGAGGCGGATGGCGGTAAGATACAACTGGACAGCGGCGTTGACGTCACAACCACAGGGAGCATTAAAGGTCCTCAATGGCGGGGAACTGGAGTTGAATAGCGCTCTCAGGCAATTTTCTCTACAGCATAACGAATGAGGCGGACGCAGTATGGGGTGGCACATCATTTTTAAAGATGACAGGCTTTGATTCATTCCTGGAGTTGGGCGGCCAGGATTTTGGAACTGATCCCGCTAATCATGTTGGAGCAGCAGCAGGCTTTAGTCTCAATTTTGACCTAACTGAGTTGATAATAGGTTCCGGAGCGAAACTGCATCTCGCCGACTTCTTTGATAATGCCAATAGAGTAAATCATGGCTTTGGCACGGCAGAGGCTAGAGGCAAAAGGCCAGACACCAGAAGAAAGACGAAAAAAATAAATGTTTAGTTCAATCTGCCAGGTTGGGTTTTGTAAGCATTGCTGATATTAACGCATTAGAGGAAATCTTGAAACGAGAAGAATAGTAAAGCTACAGAAATAGTTTATACCTTTTCCAGGGAAAAAATCGAAGAATCCAAAGATATGTCCGCAGCGCAAAAGCTTAAATGGCTTGAAGAGGCTAACTTATATTAATAAGACAATTGGATTTGAGAAGCGGGCGCTTACGGATAATCGTTTTAAGGGTGTTATTACTGCTAAAGATTTTTACACTTGATAATATTTTCTATAAAATCAAGGGCTTTATTTGTGTCTTTTGCTGAAAAGCGCTTCGTTTTCAGGGTTTTCTTTATAAGTAATAACTCGTTATCTGTAACCTTCTCGGCTGTTTTTGTTTCCTTTGAGTCTATTATCTTGATTCCGGGATAATCTCCTTCCCTGTATCCTTCAACCAGCACAACACTTACATCATGAAGATACTTTTCTATAATTTCACTTATCTTAGGCGGGTTTGTTACCCTCTTTATGACGGCAACCTTATCTTTTGATGAGAGGGCTACGGAATCAGCTCCTGAGTGAAAATACTTGTATGAGTCCTTGCCTTCGTGGTCGATCTCAAACTTTCTGATGTTGTATTTGAGGGTTCCTACTCTGTATCCGCGTTCTTTCAGCTTTGGAATGAGTGTTCTGATAAGTGTCGTCTTGCCTGCACTCTGCTTTCCTGCAATGGATATTATTGTTACTGCTTCAGAATTCATCTGGCATCTTGCTTATTTCTTCAGCCGTAAAGACAGGGCCTTCTTTACAAACGTAAGTACAACCAATGTTACATCTGCCGCATTTCCCCAGTCCGCATTTCATCCTGTTCTCAAGGGTGGTATATACTTTTTCCTGTTTGAACCCGAGTTTCTCCAACACGGGCAATGTAAACTTTATCATTATGGGAGGCCCGCATACTATAGCGATTGTATTGTCGCTGCCTGGGGCTGTTTGTTCAACAACGGTTGGGACAAAGCCCACCTTGCCGGTCCAATCAGACGTTTCTCCTCCGGGGTCAACTGTAGTTACCAGGTTAACATCATTTCTTGCATTCCATTCCTTGAGCTCATGCTTATACACCAGGTCTGCAACGGTTTTGGCTCCGTAGACGATGGTTACATTTTTGAACTTGTCACGCAGGTCTAAACAGTTCCAGATAACACATCTTAATGGCGGCAATGCGATACCTCCTGCAATAAATACAAGGTTCTTGCCTTCCCATTCTTCTATGGGAAATACATTTCCATATGGGCCCCTGAATCCTATAGTATCGCCTACATTGAGTTCTCTGAGTGCATTGGTTACCCTTCCAGCCTGTCTGAAGGTACATTCAATGTAGTCTTTCCTTGTGGGTGATGAAGCAATGCAAAAGGTAGACTCGCCATAACCAAACACAGAATAGAGTGCAAATTGTCCTGCCTGGAATTGAAAATTCTTACCTTCGTCTTCGTTTAAGAAATTAAGTCTGAATGTTCTTACACCCGGAGCCTCATCTATCATATCACTGATATTCATAAGATATGGTCGGTATATATTGTCCATAATATTTACACTTTCTCTTCGGTTGCAATTATTTCCAGCATTTCAGAAATATTCATATCTGCAGGGCAAACCCGCGAACACCTTCCGCAGCCTACACAGAGAATACTGTCAAACTTTTCTACATAATACTTGAATTTATGCATAATCCTCTGTCGCCACCGCTGGTCTTGTGTTGACCGTGGATTATGTCCGGACGTATGCAGTGTAAACATCTTGAACTGACATCCGTCCCAGTTCTTGACCCTGTCCCCTTTTGACATCGTACATTCGTCAACAATATCAAAGCAATGGCATGTGGGACATACAAATGTACATGCGCCACAGCCTATACATTTCGTAGAGAATTCCGCCCACACTTTGTGCACAAAATTTTCATCGAGCCACGGTTTAACCTTTTCAATCTCAAACTTCTTTTCGACCGTTGCCACCTGTCTATTGAGGGTTTCAGTACCGGGATTGTCAGCAGGTGTAAAAACTGTTCCTAAACTTTCCACCAGTTTTTCACCTTTCTCTGTTACTGTTTCAGCCAGATATTCGGCATCTGAAATCCTGGTTAACAATACGTCACTGCCCTCCTTTGAATCGGGAGCCAAACCTACTGAAGTACAGAAGCAATAATTATCGCATTTGTTACATGCAATGGTCACTACGGTGCTCGCTTCCCTCCTCTGAACCCAGAACTTGTCGCTATAGTCCCAGTTGAAGACCTTATCCATGACAGGTAAGCTTGCAGCGTCGCAGGGCCTTGAACCAAAGATAACGGTTTTGACGGCAAACCCTTCAGGCTCTTCGATACTAACCTTATTCTTCTCCATACTATAGGATAATATCTTTTCCGTCTTTGGAAGAAAGAATTCCTTTATAGAATTGTTGGTTTGGACGTGATCAAGGTGAATCTCATCCGCACTCTGTACCTCGTCAAGCATGATAAGGTTATTGTCCTTTTTTGGAGCAATAGTTTTATAACCCTGATCCTTCAAGCCCGTTATTAAAGAATTAAATTTTTCTTTCTTTAAAATTTTTTCCATAATAGAATACCTAACCCGAACAAGTTGGAAAAGAAATAGTTCACCGCAAAGACGCCAAGTACGCAAAGTTTCAAAGATTATTGACTATTCTCTTAATCCCTTCTTTTAATATTGGAACATTAAAATTAATCAAAAGTCCTAATTTTAAATCTGACAGCTTTAAGTATGTTAAAAGTTGTGCATCGTGAATTGATTCAATCTTGTTAACAGACTTTAATTCCAAGATTACTTTGCCTTCAACTACTATATCCAGTTTATATCCACAGTCTAATGTTATTCCTTTATAAACCACAGCAAGAGGTTTTTGCCTTTCAAACACAATATCTCTAATTTCCAATTCCTTACAAAGACACTCTTCGTAAGCTGATTCTAACAACCCTGGCCCAAGGTGACGATGCACTTCAATTGCAGCACCTATGATTTCTTTTGATAACCTATCTTCTTCTTTGCGGCTTTGCGGTGAATAATTACTCATTTTTTGCCAAAATTGTTCAAAATATTTTATAAAGGTACTGAAATCTTATTTGAAAAAATTCTGATTGTCATCTTCTTTATAAGTGGCCATTGCAAGTTCATCGTCTATATTGTAACCGGCCCGGTACTTAAAATTCTTCTCCGTCTCCTTGGCCAGTTTCTTATTCAGAAGATTAAGCGGTATGTCTGCCGGACATACCCTTTGGCACTCTTCACAGTTTATACATCTGCCGGCTAAGTGATAAGCCCTTGTGACGTTCCATGATAGATTGCCGCGTGGATGTGCGCTTGGGTCTATCCATTGAGGCTGGTTTTTGTCCACGATACATCTATCACAAAAACAGAGAGGACAGATACTGCTGCAGGCATAGCACTTGATGCATTTTGCAAACTGTTTCTGCCAAAAATCCCACTTTTCCTTCTCCGACAGTTTTTCATACTGTTCCAGTTCTGCGTATCTTTCCTCGAAGGGGATTTCCCTGTTTTCAATCTTTTCGCCAATTAATTCATCGTATATCCTGGGAGTGTGGACATCACATGCCTTGCATTTTGTCGCCATCGGTTCGCCTACACCATTACATGTGACACCAAGGATGTAGACATCTTCGCGTTTAATCTGACTTTCCTTAATGAGAACGACAATGGTTTTTGCGTCACATCCCTTTACCACAATTGCAGGTTTTCCAAGTTTTCTTGATTCCCGTCTCTTGAGATATGTTGTAAGGTTATAAACGCAATACTTATTCCATGTTAATTTGCTTACGTCCTCAGGTTTATTAATGAATACCGGCCTTGTTCTTTCCGGCGTGCTGCCTTTACCATATCCATAGATAACGTTTACGGTATTACTCCTGAGGAGTTCCTCCGCCTTTTTTCTTAGAGCCTCTATCATTTAAATCTGCTCCCTTCACTGTAGGGTGGATTAAGCGACAGCCAATCCACCTTTATATATTTATTGGTGGATTCGTCCTTTGTCCTTAATCCACCCTACTTTTTCCTTTTAATAAATAAAAGACTAAAGTCTTAACTCCACCGGAAATTAGGCTTTAGCCTTTTATCCTTTACAAATAGTATCGAGTTCAGTTTGTTATACAGAACTTTTACCGGAGCCCGCAGGGCCAATTGCATTAATCTTTTTGTACCCTTCAAATGGCCCCAACGCTCTGACGGCATTGACTACGCCGTTTATTGTTTCTACCCATTTTCCGCCTTCTGCGGCAGAAATCCACGAGAATTGTATTCTTTCAGGATTAATACCACAGAACTCAAGAAGTGGCCGGAAGACATTCCACCTGCGCCTGGCGTGGTAATTGCCCGAATTGTAGTGGCAATCTCCGGGATGACATCCTGAAACCAGAATCCCATCGGCTCCCCGTTCAAATGCCTTTATGAGAAATAGCGGATCTATCCCTCCGGTGCATGGAAGTTTGATTACGCGCACATTTGCCTGGTATTGTTTTCTCCCTGTACCCGCAAGGTCTGCGCCTGCATAGGTA
>MHZA01000090.1 GCA_001828595.1 Planctomycetes bacterium RIFCSPLOWO2_12_FULL_40_19 | reverse complement strand
CTGGTAAAGTCGGCGCGCTCCTGTCTGAGAGATGCTGATGTGGTGTTGTTCGTTGTGGACAGCACCACCCCTCCGCACAGCGATGATAAGCGTGCGGCAAAGTTGATACGCAACATTGATAAGGACGTTCTGCTCATAGTTAATAAGATAGACATTGCCGATATGCCAAATCTCGAAGCCCGTATTGAAGAATACAAGAAGCTTGGAGACTTTAAAGGCGGTGTTGCCGTTTCTGCCATAACAAGAATAAATATTCCGATACTGATTAGTAAGATACTTGAGCTATTGCCGGAGAGTCCCGCTTATTATCCGGAAGGCACTGTTACAGACCAACAGGAAAAGCTGACAATTGCAGAGCTTATCCGTGAACAGGTACTGCTTTTTGTAAGGCAGGAAATACCGCATGGAGTGGCGGTAGTGATAAAAGAGTTTACGCCAAGAAGTGATAATCTCATTTATGTTTCTGCAACGGTATATGTGGAGAAACCAACCCATAAATTGATTGTTGTTGGTGAAGGTGGGAGAATGTTAAAAGAGATAGGAAGAAAATCACGGGAAGGTATCCAGGAACTGTTAGACAAAAAAGTTTATCTGGACCTCTGGGTCAAGGTTAGTAAAGACTGGCGGAATGATGAAGCAGCATTAAGCCGTTTTGGATATAAATAAATTAGGCCTTCGGCGACTTTTTTACTATACGTAGGGGCGTATTGCAATACGCCCCTACATTATTTGTGTCATCTTTGAAATTCCTATACATTAAATTAGGTTGGGTTTTAAAAGGCAAAAACCCAACGACTTTTTTCTTTGATTTTAGCTGTCTATTAAAATAGACGAGGCATCCTGCCTCGGTACTGCATGCGGTCAGGCAAGATGCCTGACCTATATTATTAGTTATGGAGTGCATTGACCGTGTCAATGCCGTCATACCACAGGCCTGTCTGCGTGCCTGCCTGTGCGGTGCACGCAGACAGGCGACGCACAGGCAAACAAATTTATTGAGATTAACATCGTCACGGGCGATGTACTCCAAAACTTATTATCTTGACAACTTTGAAATTCCTATACATTAAATTAGCTTCCGCTGGTTGTTAATTTATTTATGAGTTTTTGCTGCGCAAAAAAATTTTTAAAAGTCTACCCGCCTGCTGTCGGGCAGGAAGACTTAACTCCATAAAAGTTCACACCGTTTCCTTTCTTAGATACAATTTATAAAGCTGGCTGTACAGTCCTTTTGTCCGCATCAGGGTTTCATGAGTTCCTTCCTCAACCTTTTCCCCGTGTTTCAATACCAGGATATGATCACAGTTAAGGATAGTGGACAGCCTGTGAGATATTATTATGGAAGACCTGTCTTTAGTTATCTTTTGTATGGCATCCTGGATTAAGAGCTCGGAGACAGGGTCAATATTAGACGTTGCTTCGTCCAGGATTAAGATATCAGGGTCGTAAGCGAGTATTCTTGCGAAGGATATGAACTGACGCTCACCGGCAGAAAGGTTTGAGCCTCTTTCTGCCACCTTAGTATCAAGGCCATGCGGCATTCTGTTGATAAAGCAGGTAAGTCCCAGTTCATCTATGGTTTCTAGAATCCTTTTATCTGAGATGGAATTAAAAAGTGATATGTTATCCCTTATTGTTCCAGAGAAAAGAAAAATATCCTGGCTTATCATTCCTACTATCTGCCTTAACTGTGTTTTGTCAATGTCCTGAATATTTCTATTGTCCAGCAGGATAGCGCCTTTGTCTATTTCATAGAGTCTTGTCAAGACGTTTGTCACAGAGGTTTTCCCGCTGCCGGTAGCGCCAACAAGGGCTAGTGATTGTCCTGCTTCAATCTTAAATGATAATCCTTTAAGGACGTAATCACTATTATTGTATGTAAACCAGACATCCTTGAATTCTACCTTTCCTTCTACTTTTTGTAAGGCTTTTCCTTTACTAAATGTCAATTTGTCATAATCATTCTCTGGAGATTCCTTCATCAGTCCAAAGACCCTTTCGGCGGAGGCTATGGCGCCCTGGAAAATGTTATACTTTTCTACTATATCTCTTATCGGATCAAATATACCCTGTATGTATGCAAAGAATGCCACAAGGATACCCAGTGTAAGGTCATTACTGAAATATCTGATTGCGCCGTACCAGAGGATCAGTGCGACAGAGATGGCATTCATAATGTTAAGAGCAGGTTGAAAAATGGCATAGTATCGAACATACCTGACCTGTTCGTGTAAATAATCTTTATTTACAGAATCAAATGTTTCGTAGTTTTTCTTTTCTCTATTAAAAAGCTGAATAGTTTCCATTCCCGTTATGTTCTCATTTAAGTATGAATTTATGCGGGCTAATTTTCTCTTTATCTCTCTAAAGGCTATTTTTATCTTCCTGCTAAAAAAAATGGAGATAGCAAACATTACGGGAAGCACACATAAAGCCGCGAGGGCGAGTTTTACATTTAATAGAAACATCGTTACTATTATGCCAACGATAATAAAGACGTCTCCTATTACGACTATAATCCCTGCAGAAAAAAGTTCTCCAAGTGCGGCAATATCATTTGTTAAGCGCGTGACCAACCTTCCTACAGGATTCTTATCAAAGAAAGATACGGGAAGCGTTTGTATGTGGGAGAAAAGTTCCATTCTTAGATCCATCATCACCCTTTGACCAATATTCTGAATATTGTAGTTTTGTGCTATTACGAGCAAGGTTCTAAAGGTCTCAATACCTAACAGGAGTAAGGCCATTTTAACAACCATCCCTTTATCTGCCTTGACGATGCCGTGATCAATAGCGTATCCAAACATATATGGACCTAAAAGGAACATCAGCGTTGCCAGAAAGACCATTAGAATGGAGAGTAGCGCTGAGAATCTGTATCTCATTATGTATGACATGAGTTTCTTTATAATGGTTCTGTCATACGGCTTTCCACGTATTATGTCTTCGCTTAAATACTCTTTCATAACAATTCAATTACACATGCCTGCTGTAGCGGAAACCTTTTTACCCGACGGTTTGTTTGGCAGGCAGGTTTCCACGCTCACGGCTAGCTGAAAAAATTTATCTGATCAACTTTCTGCCAGACTCTCACTTACAACTTCATTCTCGTATAAAGATTTATATAATCCATCCCTTTCACTTAATTGTTGATGTGTACCCGTCCCTATGATTTCCCCATTTTGCAGTACAACAATGAGATCAAAATCCATAATAGCCGGTATTCTGTGTGTGACCACTATAAGAGTGCGTCCGTTTGCTTCTGTGGAGATATTCTTGATTATTGCTTCTTCGGTCCTTGCATCTACACCGGAAAGGCAATCGTCAAATATTAAGATTCTGGGGTTTATGGCAAGCGCCCTTGCAATGGAGATTCTTTGCTTTTGACCACCGGAGAGATTTATTCCCCTCTCACCCAGGTAGCTGTCGTAACCTTCCGGTAAATTGTCTATCTCATTCGATATCATAGACATGTTTGCACACTCTCTTACCTTACATTCATCAAATTGATCCGGATTCCCAAATGATATGTTGTTCTTAATCTTTTCAGAGAACAGGAATGTGTCTTGCGAAACAAAACCAATGTGGCTCCTGAGTTCCCGGACGTCTATTTTATTAATATCAATATCATCAAGAAGTATCTTGTTGTGTTCGGCAGGAAGAATCCTTGGTATCAAATTAACCAGCGTAGTCTTGCCACAGCCTACCGGTCCAATCAGAGCAACTTTTTGCCCCGGTGTTATCTCTAGACTTATATTCCTGAGAATAAAATCCTCATTTTTACTGTATCTGAAACTCAGGTCTTTAAATTCTACCTTCCCTGCAGGCCGGATATTTTTTATCGCAGACTTACTGCTTATTATTTCAGGCTTTATGTCCATAATTTCATCTACCCTTTTCATAGATGCTTTTCCACGTTGGAATAATGATAGACACCAGCCTACTGCCGTCATAGGCCAAACCATCTTGGATATATACCTCTGGAACGCTATTAATGTACCTAGCGTGATCGTGCCTTCCAGTACCATATTCCCGCCAGCCAAAAGAAGAATGATGATTCCCAGATATGTGATATATTCGAAAACCGGTCCCATAAGTGATTGCGGGATTACGAGTGAAAGATTTTTATTCACAAAGTCCCTGCATAATCTGCCGAACGTTCTCTCTTCCTGGTTGGACATGCTAAAACTCTTTACCACGCGGATACCTGATATGTTTTCCTGTGCCTTTTCGCTTATATTGGAAAACTGTTCCTGAACTCTTCTGAATCTTTTGTCGATAACGTTTTTTATCCTGTATGCAAAGTATGGCATCAGCAGTAGAGGTAAAAATGTGTAGAGTGCGAGCTTGGGTGATAAATAAATTACTATGGGCGGTATGAGAAAAAAGTAAAATAGAGCATCGAGTCCTATGAGCATGCCGGGGCCCACAGCCATCCTTACGGCATTTAAATCATTAGTCGCCCGTGACATCAGGTCACCTGTTTTATATTTCTGGAAAAAAGACCGTGACAGCGTCTCTATGTGTTTAAAAAATGCCATCCTTAGATCGTAGTCGCAACGAAAAGAGATGCCGATAAAGTACATTCTCCAAAAATACCGTCCTGCACCCTGTACCAGGCTGACAAGAATGTAAATCCCGGAAATATACAATATCTTCGTGATGCTTCCGTGGGATGTAAGAGTATCAACCGCCTCTTTTATGAGAAGTGGGAGGACGATGTTAATTATGTCTACTATTATAAGGGAGATGGCCCCGAGTATAAAGTACTTCTTATATTTCTTTATAAAAACCCTATATATTAAATTTTCTTTGATAAATGACGAAAAAAACATGTTTTTATTATTTAAGTAAACTAAACAAATCTTACTTCTTTAGAATAAACCCCGGAATCTTAAATTAGGCTGGATTTAAAATAGCAAAAACCCAACGACTTAACCATTCTCTGTCATTCCCGCCCGCCAGAATGAGTATCGGGCTGGCAATCTGTTGAGCGGGAATCTAGAATTATCATTACAAGAACAACTGGATTCCCATTCCCCAATCTGGGTCGAGGACAGGTTTCATGGGAATGACATAAGGCAACTTTGAATTTCCTATACATTAAATTATTTGTTCTGCTATTCCATCACCTCTATATGGACTGGTGATCAGTACAATCCTGTGATTGCCTGGCGTGTTGCCTTCGACGGCGGCAGCGTGAGTTGGGGAAACTATGGCAACTTCGGCGGCAACTATATCCGTCCGGTACGCTACGTTCAGAAAAATAAAAATTCCAGGTAATTTAGTTTTCGCGTCAAGTTTGATTATTTGAGTTATTTCTTATTTTTCCGCACAGTAAACGAATGCCGGCGGGAAGTTTAACCATACGGTGCGGGTTTTAGTTACTTTATTGAATCTTGAGGACAGTTTTTTCTTGAACCTCATACCGGCTGGCAGAAGTAAACCCTGCAGATAGGCGAAAGTCAGAAACTTTCCACCCGGCTTCAGAACATCAATAATCGTGTCGAGTAATTCGTTTTGTAAATCCTCACTAAATGAGGCCCAGGGAAGGCCGCATATTATGCAATCACACTCACTGATGCCAAGTTCGTCAAGGTACTTTTTTGCATTTGCTGCGGAATCCTGGTAAACTGCTGCTTCCGGGCATCTTTTTCTGGTAGCTTTAACAAAATCCGGATTGATCTCTAACGCAAAAAACCTGGTTTCATCAGGTATCTTTTGAAGGATTTTCTCTGTGAATACACCTGTCCCGGTTCCAAATTCTATAACGGCAGAAGTGTTATGTAAACCAGCGGTGTCCGTAATTAAATCTGCGAGACCATTGGAACTGGGCGCAATTGCCCCCGTTTTTGTTGTATGTAAAACAAACTGTTTTAGAAACTGGATTAAATTCACACGATACTTCCTTAAATAGGTTCTCTAAAATGAATTTCAAAAGAGTCCTATTATAGCCCCTCGTCGTTTGCATAGTTAATAAAAAAAAGGATTTTGATAAAACCTAAATAATTGAGCGATTATTAAGCGATATTGTCATTCCAGTTTCTTGTATCTTGTTTCTAGCTTCTCAATTCATTAATTCTTTAATCCCTCAATCATAATCCATGCTTATAGTTTTGCCTCCCATCTTTTCTCCCCTACTCCGAACTCCAGACTTTCCACTCCGGACTATTAAAGCAGGCTCTTATTT
>MHZA01000089.1 GCA_001828595.1 Planctomycetes bacterium RIFCSPLOWO2_12_FULL_40_19 | reverse complement strand
ATTGTCCTTCTAAAGCTTTTTTCTCTATGACAATGCCACTAATAGGGGCGTATACTACCGTATGTTGTTTTATCTTTTTGTTTTTCGTGAGTTCTTCAACTTGTTTCTCCGTAACACCCCACCATAATAATCTCCTTTTAGACGCCTCAATGAGTGATTTAGCGCTGTTTATTACTTCATCAAAAGGGCTCTCCTTAACTTTTTCAAGGGTTTCCAGCGCTAACAGATATTCTTCCTGCGTGGATACAAGGTCGGGACTATATATCCAAACCATGGACTCTCCCCTTACAACCTGTGTACCTGTGAAATCAACAAAGAGCTTATCAAGCCTGCCCGGTATCCATGCGGATACAATGGTCTTGAGTCGTTCGTCATATTCAATCAATCCCACCGTATAAATATCCTTAGTTAGTGAACGGAAACCAATGACGTCTGTTTTGACTTGCGCCAGTTTACGGGCTCGTTCACTCAGTTCTATGGTGGCAAGAGATCCTGCCTCCTCCATACCTGCACCCTTTTCATACACAGGAAGAAGGTCCATAGCGCAAATAGGGCATTTCCCGGGTTTATCCATCTTAACGGATGGATGCATACCGCATGTCCAATACAGTATCTTCTTTTCTTTTGCTTCCTCCGCGCTTGCGGAAGAACTAAAATTTAACACATCCTGTAGAGACGCATTGCAATGCGTCTCTACATTGTTGTGGACATAAATACCAAAAAAGACACCGAAGATAATAAGTATAGGATTTAGAAAATATTTATTGTAAAAAAACTTTTGTTTAAAAAACATAATTATCACACCTTTCAAAACATAACGAATGAAGTAAGGATTTTGCCCTAAACTTTTGGAGGAAAAACCTATTTTTGAAACCGCTCTTGTTCCTTTTCACAAATGGGACAGGCCAGAAAGTCTATATTGCATGTCTTGCAATGTTGAATGAGCCATTCATGCGACTTCATCCTGCAATCCCGGCATTTCATTTTCCAGGTTGCCAATACCTTTCCCTTCACATATCTTGAGAGTACCTTTTTGCACTTGGGGCACTTGCCTATCATTGTTTCGGCTTTTAAACTAGCGGAGGCCTTTTGACACATTGTGCATATAAGGACATCTTTTCCACACTTGTCACAATGGTGGATTTCGAGTGCTGATACTTCACTTTTGCAGTCAGGGCAAACCATACTTTTTGCGGCAAGTACCCTTTCCTTTTCTGAGCTTGCACGCACCTCTTTACAAAAGGGGCACATGGGCAACTCTGCGATTTGATGTTCTGTTGACAGGTCATTTTCACCGTGTTTGTGCTCTGCCCCGGCAGCATACATCAGATTACCTCCCCACATAAGTATATACATAATCACTGGCGCAACTGTTTTTATAAATTTCTTATACACCATAGTATCACCACTTTTCAGCAAAAAAATTACTAAAACTTTTCCCTTTTACCGTATTTAATTATCTCCATAATGACAAACGTGAGAGAAGAAAATCCAAAGACAGTAATCCAATCATTTAACCCTAAAGGTCTTACTCTAAAAATATCTTCAAAGAAAGGGGTATAGACGATAGCCACCTGTATGGCCAACGAGATTCCCGTTGCCAGCAAAAGTTTTTTATTGGTAAAAACACCAATTTCAAATAAGGAACGTCTTGGATTCCTGCAGTTAAAAGAGTGAAATAATTGAGAGACGACCATCACACAGAAGGCAATTGTTCTGGCCATCTCGATATCGCCACGCAACAGGTGAGGAGCCGCTTCATTACGAAACCAGTGGTAAAGATAGTCAGGTATTGCGCTGGTTCCATAGTACAGGACATACGTATATGCCAGAAGGGTACTCATGGCAATGAGAAAACCCTGAAATATAATCAGGATACCGAGGCGCTTGTCTATGATTTGTTCTGTTGACCTTCTTGCCAGCCTTTTCATAATGTCAGGACCTACCGTATCGACACCCAATGCCAATGCCGGCAGACCATCGGTGGCAATATTTATCCATAATATCTGGATAGGGAATAGGGGGATAGGAAGGTTGAATATCGATGCGAGGAGCATTGTCAGAATCTCACCGGTATTACACGAGAGCAGATAGTGGATGGACTTCTTTATGTTGTCATAAATACCTCGTCCCTCTTCAATGGCTGCCTCTATGGAAGTAAAATTGTCATCCGTTATAACCATATCTGAGGCCTCTTTTGTGACATCGGTTCCTGTAATACCCATGGCTACGCCGATACTTGCTTCTTTTACAGCAGGGGCGTCATTTACACCGTAACCGGTCATGGCCACAATGTCTCCCTGTTTCTTCCATGCCTTTACAATCCTGAGTTTGTGTTCAGCAGTTACACGTGCATATACGGCTATCTTTGACACTTCTTTTTCTAAATCATCATCGGAAAGCGCATCTAACTCTATTCCATCAATAGCCTTTGAAGAATTGCTGCTGAGAAATCCCAGCTCTTCCCCAATTGCCCGTGCTGTATTCTTGTGATCACCAGTAATCATGACCGTCTTTATACCTGCTGTATGACAAACGGCAACGGCATCCCTGACCTCTGGCCTGGGTGGGTCAATCATGGCCAATAGTCCCACAAAGATCATGTCTCTTTCTAACGTGTCGGGGACAGGGTTGGTGATTTCCCGGTCAAGAGACTTGTATGCCACACCGAGGATGCGCAGGGCAGACCCTGCCATCTTATTGTTTTCATTCAAAATGACCTCTATATCATTTTCTGTCAAATCTCTTGTCGTTCCATCATGATAAATCTTTGAACAATCCTGTAAAATCACATCAGGCGCGCCTTTTTCACATACCTGTAAAGCAGGGGGGATACCTCTGATTGTAGACATCTTCTTTCGTTCGGAATCAAAGGGGATTTCTGAAAAGAGGGGGAATTGTTTATCCAACGTTTCCTTCCAGATACCTGTCTTTCCTGCTGCACTTAAGATGGCGCCCTCTGTAGGGTCGCCAATGACCTTCCATGTAGTGTCTTCTTTTTTAAGGTGGGCATTGTTACATAATACACCTATTTCCAGTGTCTTCTCGAGTGCTTTCTGGTCAATTTCTAAAAGGGGCTTCCCAGTGATAATAAAATTTCCCTCCGGCGTGTAGCCCGTCCCTGAGACGTCAATGGTTTTACCATTAGCAAATATCTTCTTAACGGTCATCTCGTTTTGTGTTAGGGTGCCTGTTTTGTCTGAACAGATGACCGTGGCACACCCCAGGGTTTCTACTGATGGAAGCTTTCGGATCAGCACGTGCCGTTTCACCATGCGTTGCACCCCTAAGGCTAAGGCAATAGTCACGATTGCAGGAAGACCTTCCGGAATGGCAGCCACGGCAAGGCTTACTGATATGAGGAATGCCTCTAATAAAGGGTCATTTCTCCACAACTCCAAAAGGAATACGATGGTTACGATTCCCAAACACAAATAAACCAATTTTTTCCCAAACACCTCGAGCTTTCGCTGAAGGGGGGTCTCTTCTTTTCCTGCCTCCTGAATGAGGCCGGCAATCTTACCCAATTCCGTGTGCATCCCCGTTGTTATAATAACGCACGTCCCTTTACCACTCGTTACCGAGGTCCCCATAAATACCATATTTTTCCTATCTCCGATGGGTAAAGAAGGGTTGGTGAGTGTTTCGGTGGACTTACCAACCGGCGTTGACTCTCCTGTAAGAGATGCCTCCTGGGTCATGAAACTAAAGGAAGAGCATAGTCTGCCATCGGCAGGGACGTAATCCCCGGCCTCCAGCAATACGACATCCCCCGGCACAATATCCCGGGAGGGGATGGAATGTATTTCGCCGTTCCGTGTTACCCTTGAAAAGGGCGCAGACATTTTTTGTAGGGCCTCAAGTGATTTCTCTGCGCGGTATTCCTGGATAAACCCAATAATCGCATTAATAATAACGATAGCAATAATGGCTAACGCATCGATCCATTCCCCCAAAACTCCGGAGACTATGGCGGCGGCAATCAGTACCCAGACAATAAAGTTGTTAAACTGCCCCAAAAAGAGCATGAAGGGGGATACCCCTTCTTTTTCTTCCAGTTGGTTGTATCCGTATTTCTTCAGCCTGTTTTCTGCTTCGCTAAGGCTAAGTCCGGCATTAACTGTGGTATCAATGCCCTTTATTACTTCGGCGGTCTGCATTGTGTGCCAATGCGTTTCAACCATTTTGTTTATCCTCTCTGAAAACTGTAATCCGCATCTTTTCTGTGACTCATACAAGGGTGATTCCCAAGTGCTTCATAGTCATGGGAGCATTTCTGACTGTCTAAATACGAATTTCTTAAACATGATTCAAGAGATGTCTCCGCTACATTATACTTACTGAAGGGCAACAGGGCGCATGATTCTATGTATCCTTCCGGGTTAATATGAATAAATCCCTTTCCCGCCTCTCTGCAATTATCCATAAGTTCTTCATCGCCTGGGAAATGAATTAAATAAGTATTGGATATTTCCCTCAATTTTAAAAACCATTGCCTGAATGAGTCTCCTTGAGCAGATGATAAACATAAGCTCGAATTCGGTGTTCTTCCCGTTGGTATATATTCTATAAAGCATCCCAACCGGCCGCCGTAAGGATACTTCTCTAGAAATGTTTCTTCTTTTTGAAGTTGTTCCACATTGTCCGATGTAACCGTAATAGAAAATCCATAGAGTGCCTTGTTTGCTTGGAGATTATCGAAAGCGCTCATAACACGATTGTATGTACCCACACCACGCCTTTTATCAGTATCTTCTAAACCGCCTTCAAGACTGACTACGGAGATTATGTTGGGTGATCGAGACAGCTTTTTACCACATCATCAGAGACTAATGTTCCATTAGTTATCAGGATAAAAAGACAGTCCCTGTGATTGCCTAAAATATCCAGCAGGTCCGGGTACAGCATGGGTTCTCCACCGGTAAGCACAAAAAAGAAACATCCAAGCGAACTAGCTTGTTCCATGATACCTTCCAGCACTCTTTTGGGCAACACCTTTGTTTCACTATACACCCGTGCATAACAATGATCGCAGGTAAGATTACATTCTGAAGTAAGGCTTAAAACAAAGGAATGCGGTATGGGGTAA
>MHZA01000088.1 GCA_001828595.1 Planctomycetes bacterium RIFCSPLOWO2_12_FULL_40_19 | reverse complement strand
GAGATCAGTCGTTGGGTTTTCGTAAGGCTTAAAGTGTCCCAACCATGTCAGTATAGTCACTACCGTACTTATAGTAAGACCAATGAGGATGCCTCTGATAAAATGCCCTTTAAGGAGGCAAACCCTTTCAAGGACAAATCTCGATGGTAAGACCACAAGAACTCTGACAAAGAGGTAAAATTTAAGGAGAAGACCAATAAGGTTCATGATAAATAAAAACAACCTGATGTTCGGAGCAACTTGGATGATAGAAGATAGGAAATTGCTTTTTCCCACCGGAGCGTCATTATCGCAAAAAAAGAAGAAGATTTCAAGTTTTTTTAATTTTTTGTCAAGGTTATGTTTTGCAATAAAATTCGCAAACCAAAGAGGGTAGAGACGAGATAGTTAGAAATAATTTAAGTGTGGACAGAGTAGCAAAATGAATATAAAATCTTGTTAATCCTTTCTAATAAAATTTGTTACTTGAATACCATCTTCATCTATCGTAAATGTTACTGCGCCATCCTCATGTGTCTTAAATAAACCAACTCCATGCTTTTGGTAACTTTTAATTGTTGATGGTGAAATATCTTTGGCGGACCCGCTTATTATTGCATGCTTTGGTCTGACTCGTTTAAGCAATTCTTCTGTTTTTTCACAAAAACCTCCGTGATGCGGAACCTGAATCACACCTGCACCTAGACTATCCTTTCCCGACAAAAGCGTTTCTATTCCTCTTTCACCTATATCAGCACACAATAGTATCCTGTAGCCCTTATAGTCAATAAGCAGCACACTGGCTGAATCGTTTACGGATATGTTTTCTACCGGGAAGCCCTCATATCTTAAAGTATCCTTATCAGGAGGGTTAAGCACCGTAATTTTTGCAGGTTCATAGCCCTTGATTTCCAACCCGCCTGCTATTAAGCCTGTCTTTACTTTTTCTTCCTTAATAAGTTTCAATAACTCAATTTTACTCCCGGACTGTAAGAAAAATTTATTCACAAAAACATTGTCTACTTTAAACCTTTCGAGGATAGAGGGTATGCCATTGCAATGGTCGTCGTGCTCATGAGATATAACTATGGTATCTATCTTCTTTATTCCTTTCTGCCGCAGAAATGGCGCAACGACAAATTCCCCAACGTCATAATTATTCTTTGTGCCTGTATCAAAAAGCATGTTTTTACCACCGGGAAATTGTATAAAAAAAGAAGCCCCATGCCTCACATCAAAACATGTAAGTTTAAGACAATCCTGGCTACGGCCAAATAAACCCGAAAACACAAAAATATTTGAAATAGTCAGGGTTGCAATTATCATATAAGCCATTTTGATCTTTAACCGCTCTCTTAGTATGAAAAAAATGACTATCAGGTAATAGATTACAATCCATATCCATAGAGGAGTTGATATATAAAAGAAGGTCTTGGGATTTGTTGAAAAAAGCAGAATCAGATTTTCCAGCGCCATCTCAGAATACGAAATCAGCCACGCAAATGGTGTCGCCAGTATGGGGAATATCAGGCCTGCTATCAAAACAATAAAACCGCCTACCAGTATAAGCCAGACTAACGGAAAGACCAGAATATTCAAAAGAACGGTTAGTGGGGTTATTATGTGAAAATAATACGCTATAAGCGGCATCACGGCAACCCAGGCTCCCAGGGATACACAAAATGCCTTTCTGCAATATACTTTAAATTGAAGCCATATCTCGTTCCTTTCTTCTTTCGCCTGCAGTTTCTCTACCAGAAGGGTTGATTTCCAAAAGTAATTTTCAAGTCTATTTGAAGTGTATATAATTCCAAGCACTGCAAGCACTGATAGCTGAAAACCGACGTTGAACAGGTCGGAAGGATTTATTAGAAGGATGATAAATACTGCTGCTGCGATGCTATTCGGGAGATCCCAACGCCTGTTAATTATAAATGCACCATAATACACAGCTACCATTATAGCTGCCCGAATAATTGGAGTATTCATCCCTGTAATGGCGGCATATAAAAATACAACCAGTATAATAATTATTGCCAGGAATCTCGTATTAAGACTGGACAGCCGTAATAAATAATGTAAAGAAACAACAAGAATACCAACATGCAAACCACTGATTGCCAGGAAATGGATGGTTCCAGTCTCCATAAAACCATCCATCAAATTTTCCGGTACTTTCTCACGGTTTCCTAGCAAGATACTATTGACGAGAGGGATACTTCTTTCCTTCACATGTCTTTCAATAACTGCATTTAGCTGTTTCTTCAGGTCATAGATAAATGTAAAAAAATAATTCCCGTTGCCTTCGGATAATATCTTTATATTATTGGCACTTACAATACCGGCTACAGCCTCAATACGTGGTTTCTGTCTTTTCAGGTAATTTTTATAGTCAAACTGGCCGGGATTGCGTGATGTTGAAGGTATTGAGATATTGCCGATTAATTCTACCTTATCCCCGTAATTTAACTCATCTGAGAGATAATGCCTTTTACTGGCCAACGTACTTTCTTCCCGATTTGTTGGGTAAACATTTACTTTGATTATTCCCGTAATGTTTTTCCATTCCAGCGATGTTGTCTCATGCACAAAATCTTCTAAATACCTTGTCTTGGTGGATGTGTGTCGGGATGTTTCGGTCAGCATGGTACTTTCTACGGCTTCTGCCCGCAGTAAAAAGGTTGACATTTTCTTGTGTTGCTCTATTGAAGACAATGGAGGGTCTGGTACAAATTCGTCAATGGGTTGCGATACAACTACACCGCGTAAGCGAACGGGAATTTTTTCGGCATTTATAAAATTCGATATATTATTGCCGGCATTAGAAGAAAATCTAAGATGATGATATGAAATACCTGTCAGGAATATTAAAATAAGAAGAGTTAAAACACCGCCCCTAAAGTGAAAAATGAACAAAAATGTATATACAATTATGGTTAAAAGGATGGCGGGAAACACATGAAAAGACGGAATTCCGAATAAATAATTTGTAAATATGCCGATTGCGAAAGAGGTTGTGATAGCTACAAGAGGGCGATGTGTCATCGTGTACTAAAATTAGACAAAAGTTGTATAATTTTTCATGAAAAGAAGATTAGGCTACTTTAGAAAAGAATCACTTGTAATATAGATTACAAATAGTATAATGCTAAAGACTTAAAGGGTATGGTATTATGAGAGACTTTAGGATTGAAAACCTACGGATATACATCGGGGAGGCAAATGGATTATCTGTAGGGGGGTAAAGGAGAAATAGAATCCTGCAAGCCTCTCTAATTAAAAATATTACCATAACGTAGTGGCACATTCAAATAAGTAATTGTTATATTTTATCTATTAAATTTTCAGGAAAGGTTTTTATGGCAAACGGGTTTGAAGGGAAGAAGAAACACAGGCTTAACAGGAAAAAATACATCTTAAAAAGACGGGCAAAAAGAAGGAGAACCTAAAACTACAGCATAGAGGCGTATGATTTTTAGTGGCAAAAAAACTGCAGTGGGTTTAATTCACAACTTAACTAGTTCATGTTTAAAAAGATAAGATGAGTTCTTCCGTTAGTGAGAAAGCAATAACAGGAGTTCCCTTAGTTGATTTAAGGCGTCAATATCATAGTATAAAGGAAGAGATAGACTCTGCCATTCGGGATGTCCTTGAAAGTCAGGCATTCATTTTGGGCCCTCAGGTTAAAGAGTTTGAAAATCTTTTTGCATCATACTGTAACACGAAACATGCGATTGGTGTCTCTTCGGGAACAGATGCCTTGCTTCTGGCGCTCAAATCATTGGGAATTAGGGATGGTGATGAGGTTATCACATCACCCTTTACGTTTTTTGCAACAGTAGGGTCTATTTGTAATACAGGCGCAAAACCTGTTTTTGTGGATATTGAACCGGAGTCATTCAACATAAGACCGGATTTGATAGAAAAATGTATAAGCAAAAAAACAAAAGCCATTATTCCCGTTCATTTATACGGACAATGTGCGGACATGGACCCGATACTGGAAATAGCAAAGAAACATGATATCAAGGTCATAGAGGATTCAGCACAATCTATCGGCGCTGAATACAAAGGTAGAAAATCAGGTTCAATGGGAGATTTGGGATGTTTTTCTTTTTTCCCAAGTAAGAATCTTGGCGGCTTAGGGGATGGCGGGATGGTGACGTGCAACAGTGATGAACTTGAAGAATTGATTTATATGCTGAGGATTCATGGTGGAAAACCAAAGAATTATTACCCTGTCTTAGGCATAAATGGCAGGCTGGATACCATACAAGCCTCCGTCCTTATTAAAAAGCTCAGGCACATAGACCTTTGGTGTGAAAAGAGAAGGGAAAAGGCTTCGTATTATACTGAGAGAATGAAAGGGCTTAATTTAGTAAAACCAAAGGCAAAAAAATTCAACAAGCATGTTTTCCATCTATACGTAATCAGGGTACAAGAAAGGGATAGGTTTATAGAACACTTAAGGGCAAACAATATAGATTGCGCAGTACATTATCCGGTTCCTCAACATTTACAAAAATGCCTGGCATATCTGGGATATAAAGAAGGGGATATGCCAGAAGCAGAAAGGGCGGCGAAGGAAACAGTGTCACTTCCAATCTTTCCGGAAATAACAAAAGAGGAACAAGACTACGTTATAGATACAATCAAAGATTTTTCAAAAGATGATTAAAACGGACTGAATAACAAAAAAGGAACAGGATTACGTGGTAAATACAGTCGGGGATATTTTCACATTTATATTTTTCATTACGCTTCTTTAAGACACATCGATAAATAAATTTTGCAAATAATAAAAAGTTATCTTACTAAAATACTTGTAGGTCTGTTATGCGATTATTTGTAACTACAACATTCTTTATAGCTTTAGCAGTACTTTGCAATAGAAATATTGCGCAAGGTGCACTCATAAAACAAGACGTTTCCCGGTATCCCATACACATAAGCGCCGGTAGTATAACTACCTGGCAGAGTAATGGAGTTAGAGTCTTTTCATCGGAAGGTAATGTTAAAATAGAACAGGGAGACGTTCAAATCACTACAAATTCTGCAGTAACCTGGTTTTCAGAGATTAAGACCACACAATTTACCGAAGGATATATGGAAATTTATTGCGAGGGCAAGGTATCGTTATTTCAAGATGAAGACGTCCAGAATTATGAACAAATGTATCTAAAGTTAATCACAGCAGCAGGAGTAGTTGTTGATGCCAAAGATACTCCGATACAAAGTTTTGAAGAAGAAAAGAAAACAGAGTTATTCCTTCAAGGGGAAAAAATAAGGACAGAAGGAATGGAAGAGTTTGCCTCCAAAGAAGTACTTCAAGCCGGGCTTCCTGCAAGCGTATCTGTAGAAGGAGAGCCTATAGATATAGTGGCGGACGATATTGATTCCTGGATAGAGAATGACGTTCGCGTAATTGTTGCAATAGGAAATGTCAAAATTAAAAGAGGCAATGAAACACTAGATGCTGATAACGTAATCTTATACTTCGATCAGGAAAAGGGTGAAAAAGGCAAATCACCAAAGCAAATATATAAAGAAGTGTATGCGGAAGGCAATGTAACCCTGAGACGGGAAAGCGATGTAATGATAGCGGAAAAGCTGTTCGAAAACGTTAAAGAAGATAAAGGTATTATAATCAACAGTGTTTTTAGAACTTCTATCAGTAAGGAAGGGATATCTGAAAAAAGAAAACATGAAATGCCTCATAGAGATTTTAAAGGAGACAAAAAAAGTAATAAGGATGCACCAGGAGTACCCGTGTATATTGGCGGCGACGAGATTAAGCACAGGGGCAAAGGACAATATGATATGAAAAACGGCTTTTTTTCGATTTGCAGTTATGGGCATCCCCACTTTCGTTTTCAGTCATCAAACGTAAGACTTTTTAAAACTGAACAACATTCAATTGTTTCCACTAAAAACAACGTATTTTATGCAGAAAATATTCCATTAATGTATATACCATTTAATTTCTCTTTTGACGCAAATAGGAGAAAAACCTTTTTAAAAAATTGGGAAACAGGGAAAACGTCCAGATTTGGGCCATTCGTCAAAACAGACTGGGATCTGTACAGCTTTGCGTTTGGTGAAAAATTGGGTGAATGGAGCGACTTAACATTAAGCCTGGATTATCTGGAGAAAAGGGGACCGGCAGCAGGGCTGGATTTTGAATACACAAAACCGGATTACTTCGGATACATGAACACATACTATATAAATGATGAAGAAGACTTCGATATTAATAGTGTTCCTGTAGAAAACAACAGCAGAGGACATTTTTTATGGCGGCACCGGCAATTTCTTCCCAACGAGTGGAGAGCCGACATAGAAATATCGCATGTTGCTGATAGAAGTTACTACAGGGAATTCTTTGAAAATGAATTTAAACAAGAAAAAGACAGAGAAACCGTACTGTACTTAAGGAAGATATATGACAACAGGGGGATTACGCTCCTGGCCAACAAACAATTAAGAGATTATGATACCCTGGTAGATTCCCAGAGACTTAACAGAACAAATGAAACACTTCCGGAAGTAAAGTATAGAATAATCGGAGAACCTGTATGGAAAGACCGGCTAAATTTCACATCTGAAAACGGACTGGCGTATCACGATAGGGTAATTGACAGGATCTCACCCAAAAGAGCTGAAGAACGGTTTTTAGGCCGTGGGGCTCTTCTAACTGCAGAAAGAGTTTTTGATAGAGTCCCCGTTCGACTCGAACCAGAGGAGACTATCAGATTCGACACAAACAACACGCTCAATGCACCTTTCCGCTTATGGAGTCAAAGATTTAATCCATCTGTAGGAATCAGGTTTACCGGATATAGTGAAAGTGTAAAGGTAGACCCTGTTACCGGGCGCAATGAAGGCAGCGGTACAGCGCGTGGACGAGTAGCATTACCTGTTGGATTCGATACAAGCACAACATTATCACGTACTTATAGTATCTATAATAAGCTGTTAAACATAAACAGGCTCAGGCATATCTTAATACCAGAGGTCCGTTTTGCCTTTATTCCCATAGTTTCACAGGAGCCGGAGGACTTAAATCAATTTGACGGTACAGATTCACTTGATACTTTTCAGTCAGTCAGGTTTGGTGTACGCAATAGATTTCAGACGAAATATGGAGAGACAGGTGGCGAGACTCCCATTGATTTTGCCAGTTTCAATATAGCATTTAACCTTTTTCCGGGTAATGCGGGTCTGAATCGGAAACTGGATAATTTTATTGAAATAGATTTAATGTTGAAGTTAAGCGACAAACTTACTTTTCTTTCAGAAAATAATGAATACAACCTGAATAACGGATCTTTTGATATTATAAATTTTGGTCTTGGTTATGATTATATGCCCAAATGGAACTTCTTTATTGGAAACAGATTTATTGATAACATCAGTTCCGCACTTGTATTCTCAACAGAATACTCTTTGAGTGAAAAATGGCGTGTAGGATTCTTTGAACAATATGATTTTAAGTCTATACAGAGAGACGATACAGGAAAAGGCACTAAAGATGAAAGTCAAAACCTGAGTACTCAGTTTGTCCTTTCACGTTTTTTTCATGAATGGATAGGTAACATAACCCTGGACGTAAATGAAATTCGTTCTGATACTGTTACGCGTTTTGATATTGTCCCTCGTGGCGCAAAAGCTACAAAAAAACGTTTCTGGTTTTAATGAACTAAAAATATATCATGAGAAAAGCAGTTTATCCAGGTACATTCGACCCCGTTACTTATGGTCATCTTGATGTAATTAAACGCGGCAGCAGGATTTTTGATGAGCTTGTAGTAGCCATTGGCCACAACCCGCTAAAGGATCCACTATTCACAATTAGTGAACGAATGGATATGATCTCAAAGAATATCAGAAAAATTAAGAACACAAGGGTAGATTGCTTTGAAGGGATGTTGACTGATTATATGAAGGAAATGCAGACAAATGTAATACTTCGAGGTATTAGGACTGTATCTGACTTTGAGTATGAATTTCAAAGGGCGCTTACAAATCGTGTATTAAAAACAGATATAGAAACAGTTTTCATAATGACGAGCCAGGAATACTCATTTCTGAATTCCAGCCTGATTAAAGAAGCCGTCAGCCTAGGAGGTGATATTTCTATGTTTGTGCCTTCTGATGTAGGAAAACTACTCCAACGAAAACTTGCAAACAAGAAAAGCACTTACGCTTGAAATACCATGTAAAAGTTCATTCATAAAGTGAACTTTACAATTCTCTTAAATGCAAATAAATATCCTCGCAATAGGCGACATTGTAGGGCAGCCGGGAAGGAAGATTTTAGAAAAAAAACTAAGAAATTTTATTAAGGAACAAAATATAGATTTCTGCATAGCAAACGCAGAAAACGCAGCAGGAGGTTCAGGAATTACCGTTGATATTGCAAAGAAACTTTTCTCTTACGACGTAAATGCAATAACAATGGGGGATCATGTCTGGAAGAGAAAAGAAATTTATGATTCATTACAATCAGAACAAAGGTTACTCAGACCGGCAAATTACTCTCCATTAGCTCATGGCAGAGGTTATGTTGCTATCAAAACGAAAGGGGGCCATTCTATTGGTATAATTAACCTCCTGGGCCGTATATTCATGAAACCCGCAGACTGCCCGTTCAGAGCGGCAGATGCGGCAGTAAAAGAACTTTCAAAACTAACAAACATAATAATCGTTGACATGCATGCCGAAGCAACATCCGAGAAAATAGCAATGGGATGGTATCTGGATGGCAGGGTGAGCGCTGTTGTTGGCACCCATACTCACGTACAGACATCTGATGAAAAAATCTTACCTAAAGGAACAGGATACATCACAGATTTGGGTATGACAGGCCCGCATGAATCAATCCTGGGAAGGAATATTGATTGTGTATTAAAATCGATTGTAACTCAAGTGCCAACTCGCTATGATATAGCCGAAAAAGATATCCGTATAGAAGGGGTTGCTATAACCATAAACAAGGAAACAGGTAAAGCAGAAAAAATAAAAAGAATCAGAATTACTGAAAATGGATATGACTAAAATGTATGACAGTGTCCCGGATATTGATACAAACCAGGAGACACAAGAAGTTTTTCATAAAAGAAACACAGAGAAGTTTTTTACTGTTTCTGAAATCACAAGGCAAATCAGAACCTCCCTGGAATATAAATTCTCTGATATAAGTATTTTAGGCGAAATATCTAATGTAAGAAAACCAAGCTCCGGACATATTTATTTGACACTTAAAGACAAAAATTCTCAATTACAGGCAGTTGTTTTCAGAAATGTTGCAAACAAAATCAAATTTGAACTAAAAGATGGAATGGAAGTAATAACTTTTGGTTCAGTTACAGTTTATGAATCACGGGGCCAATACCAGCTAATAATTAACAAAGTAGAACCAAAGGGGGTGGGCGCTCTGCAACTTGCTTTCCAGCAATTGAAGGAAAAGCTGGGGAAAGAGGGTCTGTTTGATCAAACTCATAAGAAACCCATTCCGTTCATACCTCAGAAAATTGGAATAGTAACGTCGCCAACAGGCGCAGCGATCAAAGACATCCTAAACATTATAGATCGCCGTTTTGCTAACGTAGAGATACTGATTTATCCAGTAAAGGTACAGGGAGAAGGCGCAGCGCAAGAAATTGCTGAGGCAATAACAGAACTAAATACTTTAACTGATATAGACGTAATTATAGCGGGTCGGGGCGGCGGCAGCTTAGAGGACCTATGGGCATTTAATGAAGAAATTGTTGCGAGGAGTATTTATAATTCCAGGATACCCATTATCTCTGCTGTTGGACACGAAATTGATATAACAATAGCCGACCTGGTAGCAGATAAAAGAGCCCTTACTCCTTCCGAGGCAGGAGAACTGGTTGTTCCCCGAAAAGATTTACTCCTGGATATGCTGGAAAAACTTGAGACAAGACTCTTGCAGTCTCTGACAGGCAAGCTAAGGTTGTCAAAAGATAAACTAGTTAGAATTGCGAATAGCTATGCAATGAGGCAACCATTTGACCGTCTTCGCAGGTGGCAACAAAGGCTGGATGAATTTGCCCAGAGGCTTAAATTGAATATAACACATGCGCTAAACAACGAACGTGAAAAATTGTCAGGCATTGCGGGCAAACTGGAAAGCCTGAGTCCCTTGAATGTTTTAAAAAGAGGATATACCATTACCACCAGACTGGAAAACAATAAATCTCTTAGGGAAGTAAAAGGTTTAAATAAAGAGGACAAGATTAAAACAAGTTTTTCTAAGGGCAGTGTTATCTCTAAAATCCTTTTCATTGAAACATAAATTGAAGAAACCAGATTTTGAAACATCTTTAAAGGAGCTTGAAGAAATAGTCGAACAGCTTGAAACAAGTGATCTAACTTTAGATGAAACACTTGCAAAATACGAAAGTGGCATTAAAATATATAAACAATGCTACCAAATCTTAGGGAAGGCAGAAAAAAGGATTAATATCTTATTGAAAAATTCACATGGAGATACCCGCACCGAAGAATTTAACCTGAAAAAGTCCGATGATATGGAATCCTCTGCTATTGAAGGAGAATAGTAAGAAATAACGATTAGTCATCTAATGCCTGCCTGAATGGCCCGGCTGGCCAGGCAGGAATCTAAGGAAAAACAAAATTGTCACAAAAAATATTAGAAAGAATAAACTCCCCGCAGGATTTACAACAACTGGACGCTGAAGACTTAGCGGTTTTAGCACAGGAAATAAGGGAAGAAATAATTGATGTTGTTTCCAAAAATCCTGGCCATCTATCCTCAAATCTGGGAGTTGTTGAACTTACGATTGCTCTGCATCGCACATTCGACTTTCTTAATGATAGATTAATCTGGGATGTTGGACACCAAACGTATGTACATAAATTGCTCACGGGAAGGAGAAAAGCATTTCCCACTTTAAGACAATATAAGGGACTAAGCGGGTTTCCGGACAAAGAGGAAAGCGAATATGACCCATTCACCTGTGGCCACAGCGGGCATGCAATCTCTGCCGCTCTCGGTATTTCTTGTGCCGACAAAATAAATGGCATTGATAGAAATATTATAGCCGTCGTTGGAGATGCTGCAATTGGTGCGGGAATGTCACTTGAGGCGCTCAACCATGCAGGGCATTTAAAAAGAAACCTGATCGTGATTCTCAATGATAATAAAATGGCAATCTCTAACACAGTAGGCGCAATAGCAAAGCATTTAAACAAAATCCGAACCACGCCACTTTATGCGGATTTTAAGAAAGAAGTGCACCATGTATTACAATCATTACCTATTGTTGGAAAACGAATGGAACATGCCCTGGAATATATCACTGAAGCATTAAAGCGGGAAATTACTCCTGGGCAGATTTTTGTTGATCTGGGGTTTAATTACTTTGGACCTATTGACGGACACGACCTTCAGACACTAAGCGAAATTTTACAAAATATTAAAAATGTAGAAGGACCTGTGTTGCTGCATGTGATTACTGAAAAAGGCAAAGGTTTTGAGCCTGCATCAGCAAATCCTGAACGTTATCACAGTGCCGGTAATTTTGAGATGCATAACGGGAAAGTAAAAGAAACACCAAAGGATCCAAAACAAGTCAGTTATACAAAAGTATTCGGCGAAACGATTATTGAGCTCGCTGCGACTAATAAAGATATAGTGGCAATTACAGCCGCAATGCCGGATGGAACGGGGCTTGATGCATTTAGCAAAAAATTTCCGGATAGATATTTTGATGTGGGAATTTGTGAACAGCACGCCATTGGATTATCAAATGGATTGGTAGCAGCAGGGCTTAAACCTGTTGCCGCAATATACTCAACTTTTTTACAGCGCGCATATGACCAGGTGTTTCATGACGTTTGCTTACAAAAAAATGGTATCCTGCTTGCGCTGGACAGAGCTGGGATTGTCGGGAATGACGGTCCTACTCATAATGGCGTCTTTGACATAGCCTACCTGAGACATTTACCGGGAATAACCTTAATGGCTCCAAAAGACGGCGCTGAATTCAAGGCAATGTTACATAAGGCGGTACAGCTCAATTCACCGGCTGCAATACGTTATCCAAGAGCAAATATACCTGAAGGCAGCCTTGATAACGATTGCAAACCTGTTGAAATAGGAAAAGGCGAAATCCTGAGAGAAGGGCCGGATGGAGTAATCATTGCGTACGGCGCAATGGTATATCCATCCATGGAATGTGCAGATATGCTTGCCGGGAAAGGGATTGATGTTACAGTAGTTAATGCTCGTTTTGCTAAACCACTGGATGAGAATCTCATAATGAAAGTTGTCAGGAAACACCAGATAGTCCTTACTGTGGAAGACCATACGGAGGTTGGAGGATTTGGTTCGGCAATTCTGGAATTGCTGGTTGATAAAGGCATCAATACTCAAAATGTACAAAAAATGGGCATCCCTGACAGATTCATCGAACAGGGTTCTCGTGATATTATTTTAAAAACCCTCAACCTGGATGCAGAAGGTATCTATAAGAACTTTATTTCTACCTGGAATTTGACAGAGCCTGTTAGTATCAAAAAGAAGGAATCGCAAAAACAAACCTCTAATTTGGTATGAAAAAAATCATAATCCTGGGCGATAAGAGTAAAAAAAAAATAAGAGAAACGATAAAAGAATTTAAACCGTTGTTTCTCAAAAAATCGCATCTCTCAGTAATCGATATTTCTGACGAAGATAAATTAGAAAAAGCATCTGCCGATCTCGCCTTTGTTTTTGGCGGAGACGGCACGATACTATCGGCAAGCAGGAAATTAAATAGCAAGCAAATTCCCTTAATTGGCGTACACTTGGGCAAATTTGGATTTCTGGCCGATCTCACTTCACGAGAAATCAGTGACTCCCTGGAAAAGATTTTAGCTGGTGAATACGTTATTTCGCAAAGAATGTTGTTGACCTGCAAGGTAATTCGCTCAAAACAGGCTATTCATGAAACTCTTGGCTTGAACGATGCCGTAATTTCCAGAACGTCCTTATCAAGACTGATTTCGATTAAATTATATGTAAATGAAAAAATAGTCACCACATACAGCAGTGACGGGTTGATCGTATCCACACCGGCAGGGTCTACCGCACATTCTCTATCTGCCGGCGGCCCTATCGTTACGCCTGATATGGAAGCTTTTATCATTACTCCGATTTGCCCCCACACACTGTCAAACCGCCCGCTTGTAGTCTCCGGAGATTCAAAGATTGAGATGGAACAGATTTCTGAATCCAAAGGAGTGGGTTTAACCGTGGATGGCCAGGTATACTTTGATATTAAAGCCGGAGATAGAATCGTTATCGAAAAGGCAGAAAACAAGTTGCAGTTAATTGACATACAAACAAGGACTTTTTATGATGTCTTGCGAGAAAAATTAAACTGGAGAGGGCAACCCGCTTATGACGTCAACTGAAAAGAACAAAAAGTATCTATTAACCGGCAATGAAGCTTGCGCTGAAGCTGCAATACAGGCTGGTTGCAGATTTTATTACGGATATCCTATTACGCCGCAAAACGAGATATTAACGCACATGGCTATCAGAATGCCTCAAGTTGGCGGGACATTCATTCAAGTAGAGAGTGAACTTGCAGCCATAAATATGGTATACGGAAGCGCCGCTGCAGGCGCCAGGACAATGACGTCATCTTCGGGTCCCGGCATTAGTCTCAAACAAGAAGGAATTTCTTATTTGGCTGGAAGTGAACTCCCATGTGTTATAGTAAATATACAACGAGGGGGACCTGGTTTGGGAGATATCTCGCCTTCCCAGGCTGACTACTTTCAAGCTGTTAAGGGTGGAGGGCATGGAGATTATCACACAATTGTGCTTGCCCCAGGTTCAGTACAAGAAACGGCGGACCTTGTTTTCGATGCATTTGATTTGGCCGATTGTTATAGAAATCCGGTAATGATTCTGAGTGATGCTCAGTTGGGCCAGATGATGGAGCCTGTTGTATTTAATAAAAAATGTAAACCAAACTTATACAAAAAAGATTGGGCGCTAACTGGCGCTGACGGGAGAAAAAGGAATATAATCAAGTCTTTTTATCCGGTAAAAGGGGAACTCGAGAAGTTTAACGCTAAACTACAAAAAAAGTATCGCCAGATTAAGGCCGAAGAGGTGCGTTACGAAGAAATAAATATCGAAAACGCAGATATTGTTATTGTTGCCTATGGTACATGTGCCAGGATATGTAAGGAATTCTTAAAGAAAGGGCAATCTTTAAATGTAAAAGTAGGATTAATAAGGCCTATTACCTTATGGCCATTTCCAGCCGACATAATACAGAAAGTTTCAGAAAGAGTACAAGCTATACTCACAGTAGAAATGAGCGCAGGCCAGATGGTAGAAGACGTAAGATTAAGTGTTTCCGGGCGATGTCCTGTGCATTTTTACGGAAGAACAGGCGGGGGCATACCGACCCCCAAAGAAATCCTCAAAAAAATTTCAGAAATAGTATCCGTCAGAGAAAAAGTAACCTGCACCACATAATAAAAAATATACATTTAATAAATCTAATCTATCATAAACAGGAAGCATTCTATACCATATGGAAGCAATATATAAGACTCCAAAGACATTAATTGATACCCCAACACATTATTGCCCCGGGTGTGGGCACGGTATTGTCCAGAGATTAATTGCGGAAATAATTGACGAGATGGATATCAGGGGAAAGACTATCGGGTTAGCTCCTGTAGGATGTGCTGTCCTGGCATATAACTATCTTGATATAGACATGTGTGAGGCCGCTCATGGCCGTCCACCTTCGGTTGCAACAGGGATCAAACGGGTGCATCCGGAGAAAATTGTTTTCTCTTACCAGGGAGATGGAGACCTGGCTGCAATTGGAACGGCAGAAATAATACATACCGCCAATCGAGGTGAAAATATTACCGTAATTTTTGTAAATAATGCAGTTTATGGTATGACAAACGGACAGATGGCTCCAACTACATTGATCAATCAAAAGACATTAACTACACCTCATGGACGCAGTGAAAAAAATGATGGATACCCTCTGCGTGTATGTGAAATCCTCTCTGTAATAGATGGGAGTCGCTTCATCGCCAGAACCTCTATAACTTCACCAAAAAACATAATTAAAACGAAACAACTATTAGAAAAGGGATTTAAAACTCAAATACAGGAAAAAGGATTTTCTTTGATTGAGATTCTTTCTCCATGTCCGGTTTACTGGCGTATGAGTTCCGTTGAATCTTTAAAATTCATCGATAAAGAAATGTCCACGACCTTTCCTCTGGGTATTTTCAAGGATTGGGAAAGTCGGAATTAGGAAGGTTCATTAAGATGTCAGAAAAAGTTATTTTAGCCGGTTTGGGTGGACAGGGAATGATGCTTCTTGGCAGATTGATAGCACAAGCCCTGATGCTTGAGGGGAAAAACGTAACCTTTTATCCATCCTACGGTACAGAAGTACGGGGAGGTACCGCTTATTACCATTTAACTGTTTCAGAAGAAGAAATTTTCTCCCCCGTTATCGAAGAAGCAGACACACTTATTATGATGAACCTGCCATCTTATCTGAAGTTTAAAGGGTTTCTCAAACCTGATAGCATGCTCTTTTTAAACTCATCCATGATTGATAAGATAGAGAACGAAATGAACATAGACGTTTATCGGATTCCTGCTACAAAGATCGCAAATAACATCGGAAACGTCGTAGCATCAAACATGGTTATGCTGGGTGCTTACAATGAAGTGAAAAACCTTGTTTCCATTCCTGTCTTTCTCTCATGCCTTAAAAACGTCTTAAAAGGCAGAAAAGAACCATTTTATGAAGTCAATAAACTAGCTATAGAGCGTGGAGCCGAATTTGTAAGAAAATATTAACAGGGAAATGGAAGGTCGTTTTTTGCAAATAATGTATTTGCATCGTTTCGTAGCAATTACAGCAAATTATTCACCTACAGGGAACTATCTTTCCCAGGACAACCCTTTCTTTTGCACCCGTGGCAGAAGGTACATTACCGGGATTACCGCATATCGTTTCATTGGCAAGGATTGCAAATGCCAACGCCTCCTTTGCATCTGAAGGGATACCAAATTCATCAACCTTCCTTAATTTTATATCTTCAAGATAATCTTTTAAGAATTGAAACAAGACCGGATTATGCACGCCTCCGCCACTCATAACTACTTCAGATATTTTGTAAGATGGTTGAATAAACTTTTTGTAACTGTCGGATATCGACCTGGCCGTAAAGGCGGTAATTGTAGCAATGGCATCAAGAACAACTACGTTGCCTTGTTTTAATTCCTTATATAAATTATCAGAAAACTGTATACCAAAATCCTCTCTCCCTGTTGATTTTGGAGGAGGTATTGATAAGTAGGGATGTGAACACAATCTTTCTAATAAGCCTTGATTCAGTTTGCCTTTTAAAGCTAACTCACCATTTTTATCATACTTAAATTTTCCATCCGTTATGATTTCGGCAAACCGGTCAATTATCATGTTGCCAGGGCCGTTATCAAAAGCAATTATGTCGTTAATGCCACAATCAGCAGGCAAAAACGTAACATTTGAAATCCCGCCAATATTTTGTATTGCCCTGCCAATCCCATCTCTCCCGAATAAAATGAAATCGGCATACGGCACAAGAGGCGCTCCTTCCCCGCCTGCCGCAATATCCCTTGTCCTGAAATCTGCAACAGTGGTTACCCCGGTCTCCTGGGCTATTACTGAAGGTTCGCCTATTTGTAACGTTGACCTTACTTCCTTGTCAGCTTTCTCTTTCAATGCAGAAACATGATAGATCGTCTGTCCATGAGAGCCGATAATGTCTATCTCTGAAAGAGAAAGCGACGATTTCCCGGCAATCTGTCTGGCTGCATCGGCAAATAATTTACCTAATATAAAATTGAGTCGGCAGATTTTGTCAACGGTACCGGTTTCTTTGTGAGAGGCTTCAAATATCAACTCCCTTATCTCATTTTTATAAGGGTATGTCTCAAATCCTATGATGTCAATTTCGGTTGATAAACCATTTCCCGTAATCCTGGCCAGGCATGCATCAATACCATCACATGATGTACCTGACATCAAACCGATAACATTACGGCGCGCTTTTCCTCTTAAACGGATTAAATTTTCAATAGTCATGCTACACTTAATAATGAACATTAATAAAAATTAGTATACACAGGCAAAAAACAAATTTATTATATAACTATTACCATATGTGTCAAAATAAATAGGTTAAAACTACAACCATGAAGGAATATCAGGAGCAAAAACTTTCACGTTCTATGAATTTGTTTGATGTTGTCTGCCTCGGAATCAATGGAATCGTCGGGGCAGGGATATTTCTTTTGCCTGGCAAACTCGCTGCAGTTACAGGCTCGTTCTCGATTTTAATATTTGTCATTTGCGGTCTCTTATGTCTTGCGATAGCGCTTTGTTTTGCAGAAATGGGAGGAATATACCAGGAAACAGGAGGCGCATATATTTACGCAAGAAACACATTCGGCCCGATGATAGGTTTTATGATTGGCTGGATGATGTGGCTTTCTGCCATAATCGGCTGGGCAGCCATGGCAAGAGGACTCCTTCTCTATTTACGCTATTTCTCTCCCTCTCTCTCAGAAGGATGGCTTGGTGAGATTATAATAATCACACTTATACTCGGTTTAAGCACTCTCAATTTTCTTGGAGTGAAAATAGGTGCGAGAATCATAAACTTTTTTACAATAGGCAAGCTGATACCAATCTTTATCTTTATTGCATGCGGATTTCCTCATATCGAAATATCCTCTTTGAATCAAATCTTTTCCTTTAAAGTCAACAATCTTGGAACTGCAATTATTATCGCCTTATTTGCCTATACAGGTTTTGAACATCTGCCGGTACCGGCAGGTGAAATGAAAAAACCCGGAAGATATATACCCATCGCTTTTTTCCTCGTAATACTTGGTACCACCTTTATCTATGCCTTGGTGCAGACAGTAGCAACGGGTACATTGCCAGGATTGGCACAATCAGAGAAACCGCTGGCAGATGCCGCTGTGACTTTTTTAGGTCCGGCAGGCGGGACATTAATTGCTATTGGTGCGCTTCTTGCTATAGCCGGTGTGAATTCTGGTATTGCCCTGACAGGGCCGAGAAACCTCTTTGCCCTGTCAGCGGACGGGCTTTTCCCTGCAGTGTTTTCAAAGATACATCCTCAATTCCATACGCCTTATGTAGCAATAGGCATAAATACTTTTTTGACTTTAATACTGTCCCTCACAGGCACATTCGAATACCTGATATTTGCCAGTGTGTTAGTAAGCATTCTGCAGTATATACCGACATGCCTGGCGGTTATTGTCTTAAGGAGAAAACGTCCCGATATCACAAAACATTATACAATCCCGGGAGGTTACATAATTCCCTGCCTGGCGCTTTTGACTTGCTTCTTGGTTCTACTACAGATAAAGCTGATTATAATTATTGCCACACTTGGCGGGATAGCGCTTTCTCTGCCTTTTTACTTCTTCAGAAAAAAGGGTCCGATCAATAGAAAATCAAGCCTATTTCATCACAGAAAATAATGCCAGAAGAAAAAGATGTCATCCTAAACCCGCTTCAGGGAGGTAATATAGTGTTGCCCGCAACAGCTATCAATTTAGTATCTCTTGGGGATTTTAAGAATCCAACAGGTGCAGTTCTTTTTTTATATAATTTACTCTCTCTTTAGCCTGCCATATTCTGATTCCCATCAAGCCGCGTATATAACCAAACAGTTTATTTGACTTCTGTTCATCTATAATGTGGGTATAAGTTTCTATTGCCTTGTCATAGTAGTTCGTCTGTTCCTTTTCAAATAACAATGCCAATTCTTCGTAAAGATTTCCAATTCGATATTGTGCATTAAAGGGTGTTATCCCCGTAAACTTTTCTATTATTTCATTAAATTTTGTTGTTGCCATTTGATAATTAATTTTCGACCCTTCATCGTCTCCCACATCGTAAAGGGCCATACCAACATAATGATATGCCTCTGCTACTGCATACGAATGCTCTTGCGCCTCTTCCTTGAACCCTTCTCTAAGTTCCTCCAGTATATTTTTATTTCTTCGTTCCACCGCCTCAACAAGACTGATACTCAGTGGAATCTCAGAATCTTCCAGTTCATTCTGGCTCTCTATTCTTACATTTGGAAACAGTAATTTTGAAAGGCTTTCCATTCCTAATCTTTTAATAAAATAGAGTTCGCTGACAGAGTGGAACTGTTTATTCACTTTCCTATAATCCAGAATAATATCTGCCTCTTCTCCACTCAGCCCAAATTCTGTATTCAATAATAAATTGAGGTCATCATCACTCGCCCGTATCAGTTTCTTATATAATTTCAGTAATTTAACTAAAACCGCCAGTTTGTAAGAAGGTGTTTCGCCATGTAAGACCGTTCTTCTGAAGAAAATAAGCCATGGATTTCTGCAAGATACATTTAATTGTCTTTTATTGTCATAAAAAACTTCCAGGGCTATTTTAAGCTTGCATTCTTCCAGTTCCTTTGAGTTTTTGTAATTAAATTCCTGATGTTCTTTGTCAATTCGGTTAAAATATTCATCTATTATATCTTTCATCTGGATGGAATTCAGCTTACGATATAGTTTAAGTTCATGTGGGCTATACTCTAAAGCCGTTTTGTAGTGTTCAACAGCTTCATCATATAGTTGATTTTGGCGGTCCTTATCTCCAAGGTATTCATAAAATCTTTTAGACATTCTCCTCAGACTGAGACCATCCTTGTCTGAATCGGCGTATTTTGCAAAATATTCTATTATCTCTTTTGGAGTCTGTAAGGATTTTTTTGTCAGGAAATCCAGGCCTGAAATGTATTCATGCACGCAATTACATCTCTGTATCAAATCATCACTGATACCATTACATATTTTTGCCTTTTGAATGCAATCCCTTGCCTGCTGAAACAAACCAAATTCTGAGTATGCTTTCCCTAATTGAATAAGTATATTTACACTCGCTTCACTATCTTTGTTTTGATTATCCGTATATTGCTTGAAGAATTTTTCAATAGCGGTCTTATAAATAACAGGAACAACTTCAACTTTATTGTTTGCAACACGAACTACGTGTACTTTTATATCTCCCGATTCAGGATTAATATCCACACCGGGAACTTCTTCTCCATCAGGGAGTCTTATCCACGGTGTCTTCTTAATAACGCTTGCGGTAAAAACCACATCCTCTCCCTTAACTATATCTTTTATAGTCAATATCCTGTTCCATGGTATTTCGCCTTCCTTTTCTGTGCCGGGCATTACAATCTTAAAATTCCTCAAAATATCAATTTCACTCTTTTTAAAAAGATCCCAGTTCTTTAGTTTGCCCAATAGTTGTTCCTCCTGCGCAACCCCAAGCGGCAATATCCTCAAAGTCATTTCTCCGCCAAGTTGCTTTACTATTATGCCACTCAAAACAGCTTCAGGAACACCTCCAACTCCAATGATCAAATCAACTTCTCCCCTCGCCACTGCAAATGTGGGGGTAAGATCATCTTCTTTGACAAGGACTACTTCTGCTCCAAGATTATTAATTGTCTCTATGAGTTTCTTATGCCTCAACCTGTCAAGGACTACAACCTTCATCTTTTTGATTTCATCACAAATATTCTGTGCGGTCGTCTCTTTGTTATTGTCTTTTAGCGCCTTTTCAGCCATAAGCTTTAGATTTTTCGTAATACCACAGGTTATGCTTACGCCTGCTTCCTTGTATTTGTTTCCGACTATCGTCTTTACCACATACATATCCGGAGAATTAAACAACCTCCTCCTTTCACTATATCCAACTGCGAAAATCGCCCCTCCCCCGGATTCCTTGCTTACTATACAACGGTCATTCTCAAAGGCGCTAAGCACAATGTCTGCTTCGCTATCCTTCTGCACCGCTGCGGAACCGAAATTTTCCCCTATATACAACATCGGCATGTCCTTTCGTTCTCCCTCCGCGTTTACCACATACGCCCGCCACCAATTGAAGCTGTTATAAATATGCCTGAGCCACCAGACTGCCATGCCCCTTGTACGAAATATATTAAATCCCTCGCCATTAGTGCTGAAATACCTTAAAGTCCTTGCCGCAACAACACCAACAGCATGTCTTAATTCATTCCTATTTGTCAACTGAAGGCCCTTCCCGGAGACCTTCAAGTTGAATTTCTCAGGAATATAGGCCTCCAAAATATAAGGGTCGTCTATCCTTTTAGAGTCAAAGCTATTGTCCTTTATGAATGTAATTTCACTCATTTTTGAACTTCTTTAAAAAGTAATAACTCTCATTATTTCATATACTAACGTATGAGGTACAGGGCTATGATTATTTATATCACAGTAAAAAAAGATTGTAAATTAAAATCAGTTATTTTAAAGCCTTTACGTATTCCTGTAAATAACACTAAAATTGACTTTCAAAAACTGTTTTGCTAGAATCCCTTAATATAATGAAAAGTTCAATTTAATACAGTTACAAATGGAAGAAAAAGACAATGCAAAAATGGCTGGAAAAGGAAAAAGAACTGCGCCGAAAAGGCATTGCTGACAAGCAAATTGAAGAAACCGTGGCCTTCTTGCGGCAAAAGGGCATCGATACTGTCTGGGATGTGCAGGCCGCATATGATTCAAGCCTCTTCGGGCTTAAGGATAGATGCTCTTTTGGAAGCCATGGACTCTGCTGCCGCAACTGCAACCTCGGTCCATGCAGGTTGGGAAGTGAAGACTTTCCGCTACACGCAAAACTTGCCACCCCCAATTTAAAACGATCATCCTGCGGCAAAACGGCAGATAATATGGTTGCGGGAATGTTCCTGCAAACCGTCCTGCGCGGCACAAGCTCTCACATCGGCCATGCCATACATGTGGCAAAGCTTTTTGTAAAAGCGGCTGAAGGTTCTGATAATTTTCCGATAAAGGATGAAGCAAAACTCCATGTGGTTGCAAACAAACTCGGCATTGACACAAACGGAAAACAGACCCTTGATATCGCAAAGGAAGTTGGCCGGAAGGCTATGGAAGATCTAGTCGGACCGGGCGAAGGACCTATGAGTTTTGCGCTTGCACTTGTGCCGAAGAATATTGATAAACTCGTAGAAGCAAACCTCATCCCGCATAAAGGCGCTACGGAAACAATCGTTCAGGGAATTCACAGCACTGCACAGGGAATGATGAGCAGCGCCTATCACCTGATTATGTCCTGTCTGAAATTTGGAGTGATAGACGTACTGGCGCTTTACATCTCCACACAACTACAGGATATCTTACTCGGCGTCCCAACACCAAAGGGAAGCAAAATCGGGATGGATGTCCTGGAAAAAGAGAAGGTAAACATCCTTGTCCACGGCCATGTCCCCGTTCTCTCAGAAATGGTTATCAACTATGCGAACAAACTCGAATACAAGGCTAAAGAGGCAGGCGCAAAAGGAATAAATGTCGTTGGAACCTGCTGTACGGGTACTGAGGTGCTGGTGCGGCTCGGAATCCCGATGGCGGGCAGCACGATCATGCAGGAACTCATTGTTGGCACCGGAGTGGTTGACGCCGTATGTGTGGACGTGCAGTGCGTATATCCATCCCTCTCCGCCATTACAAAAGGGCTTCATACTAAATTAATAACTACCATGCCGGAACTGAGGATGGACAACGACACATACATTGAATTCACACCGGACAACGCTGATAAAGCAGCCACTCAAATCGTTGAAGAAGCTATTTCGGCTTACAAAGAGCGCAAGGCTGACAGAGTCTTCCTGCCAAAAGCAAAAGGTCACAAACTTCTGGGCGGATTTTCCACAGAAGCCCTGATTGAGGTTCTCAAAAAATTAAATCCTGAAGAACCTCTGAAACCGTTAGTCGATTTGATTATTGACGGTTCGATTCAGGGAGTTGCCGTTATTGCCGGATGCCTCTCATCAAAAATCCAGACCGACATGAGCTTTGTAACCATTGCAAAAGAACTTCTTAAGAATAACGTCCTTGTGCTTGCCACAGGATGTGCGGCAACGGGTTGCGCAAGGCATGGTTTATTGGCAGGAGAGGCAAAAGAATTTGTTGGCGATTCGCTCCGGGGTGTGCTTGATACACTTGGAAAGGCTGCAGGTCTGAACGAATCAATGCCGCCTATCCTTCATTTCGGCTCATGTGTGGATAATTCCAGATGTGCGGCGCTGGCATCGGCAATCGCTGACTATCTGGACACATCTATAGATAAACTCCCGCTGGTGGCAAGCGCAGCCGAACATGTTGTTGAGAAAGCGGCCGCCATTTACATGGGCGTGATATCTCTGGGTATAACCACTCATATCGGAGTAACGCCAAAACTGGGAGGCTCTCCATACGTAATCAACATGCTCACTAAGGAACTGGAAAAAACTACTGGCAGCACCCTGATTATTGAAATCGACCCGAAGGAATCGGCAAAGGCTATGATTAACCACATTAAGAAGAAGAGAAAAGGACTTGGGATTTGACATGGCCGCGAAAGGTAGAGTTAACCGGCATTTTATCGATTACGGCTGTTCTTGTTTATAAAGGCAGATTCACAAGATAAAATTATAATAATAGTTATGTGTGAAAGATTATGAACCGTATTGTAATCACAATCTTCTTGCTTTGTTGTAGCAATGTATTCATGACATTCGCATGGTATGGACACCTGCGCAATCTCTCACATAAGCCCTGGATTATCGCAGCGCTCGTAAGCTGGGGAATTGCGTTGTTTGAATATCTGCTTCAAGTGCCGGCAAATCGAGTGGGGCATGAGGTTATGCCGGTGGGACAATTGAAGATATTGCAGGAAGCGATTACCCTATTTGTTTTCGTCCCTTTTTCCATATTCTATATGAAAGAGAAGATTTCGATGGATTACCTTTGGGCGGGGCTCTGTCTGCTGGGTGCGGTCTTCTTTCTGTTCCGGAGCAGAATATTCGGCACATAACAACGCCATGCGCACGGACGGGAATTCTGCTGCGCTCCATTCCCGCCGGTGATGGCTGCGCCGGTTTCCAATAAAATGGAAAGTACTTTAAGGGTAATGCTGGATGAACTTAAGGATGAATGTTTGGCCTGTATCAAATTAATCAACCAGTATCATTGAAACAATCAAAGGGCTTGATATCTCAACTTTGACCCCGCTCGATGCCCTTAATAAACTTAATAAGCTAAAGAAAAAACTTTCAACATAGGGTGGCATGGA
>MHZA01000087.1 GCA_001828595.1 Planctomycetes bacterium RIFCSPLOWO2_12_FULL_40_19 | reverse complement strand
TCTTTTACTGCAAAGACCTGTAGCCGGAGTGAAATTGTTCGACCGTTTGATACTCACCTTGAATCGATCTGGATTAGGCAAAATCATTAGAAAGGTTGTTGCCAGCGTACCTTGCGATCAAAATAGAACTGATGGGCTTTTCTTTGTTCCCGCCGACCGCCTGAACTTAATCAACCAATATATTCAAATGCAGGTTATGGAAGACCCTTTGGAAACAATCCAGTCTGAAGAAAATCACAATTTCTGCGTATCCGTCCACAATGTCAGCGCTGTTCGGGCAGCGGAAAAAAGTTTGTTGAAACAACAAAAATTGAATTACACCCAGTTGATGGACGTATGGTTCAATTCTCTGTTTTCTATAAGAATTTCATCATGGCTCGTAAAAACGCCGCTTACACCTAACCAGCTCACATTGTTAGGCTTAACCCTTGGCGTTCTGGCAGGTTGGTTTTTTGCACAAGGCGATTATATCAGTGGTATTCTTGGTGGACTGGTATTGGTATTCTCTGGCATCTGGGATTGTTGCGACGGCGATGTAGCACGCCTCAAGTTTATGGAATCCGATTATGGGGAATATCTTGATACGATGTGTGATAACATTATTAATATCCTTACTTTTATTGGGATTGCAATAGGAGTGGCGAGGCAGAGTGGCTTGATTGCCTCTCTGATTCCCTTTGCCCTTCTATTGGCTGGAGGGATATTGATATTTATCCTTATTTACTTCCCAAAAGGTTACGGTAAAGGATACTCTTTTAAGGGAACACGGATGTATGATGTGATATTACTCTTAGCCAGCCGTAATTTTATTTACGTTATCCTTCTCTTTGCCATTTTTGACAGACTTGATTATTTTCTCTGGCTTGCAGGTTTTGGATCGAATGTATTCGCTATGGCTTTGTTCCTTACCAAATGGAATACATCCTTTACGGCAAAAATTAAACCTAACTAAGAAGAAAAATAAGGCAGAAATCATGTCCATATACTGAGGAAAAAGTCTAAGAACAAGATGCTGCTAATCAGTCACCATCTTACGGACATAGGTGTGGTATTCTCCATCATCTTCATCTATTTTCAACAATTCATTTCCAGTCTTTTCACACCATGCCTTTATGTCACTCTTTATTCCGTCATCAGTTGAAATAATTTCCAGGACTTGTCCAGTCTCCAATTCTTTTATTTTTTGAGACGCTTTGAATATAGGCATCGGACAAAGCAACCCGTAGCAATCTAATGTAAAATCAGGTTTCATAATTTAAAAAGGTTCCTCCTTTTGAAAGTTAAATTTAAATCCGGCAATTTACATATCTCATTAATAATAAAGAGGTTATAAGTTGTAATCTATTGCTGAAACTTTGAGAATAGGTTGCAGTTTGAAAATCAGTAATTTTAGCTGAATGAGCGTTGGACAGAAAAATAGTTCTCTTATTGTGACTGATTCTAAATAATTTCCCGATATTATATATTTTTTTGTGGCTAATGTAAAACAAGTTGTGTAAATTTTACCAAACTATAAAGATAAGAATTTGGAGAGGGTATGAATATACTGGCCATAGGAGCCCATCCGGATGATATTGAGTTTGGATGTGGCGGCACTTTATTGAAATATAGTGAGAATGGGCATAAAGTATACATGCTGGTATTATCAAAAGGCAACAGGGGAGGAGACCCTGAGGTTAGACAAAAAGAGCAGGAAAACTCGGCACGGATATTAAAAGTGGAAAAGTTGTGCTTTGGTGATTACATGGATACAGAAATCTTACAGAGTCAGAAACTTATAACTGAGATAGAAGGTTTCTTGAAAGATATAAAACCCGGTTTTATTTTTGTTCATTATTTTGATGATACGCATCAGGACCATAGAAACCTGGCCAATTCGGCCATATCTGCGACAAGGTATATTCAAAATGTGCTTTTCTACGAAGGACCGACTACACAGAATTTTACGCCTAATGTGTTTGTGAATATTACGAAGGCTTTTGATAAAAAACTTGAGTGCCTGAACGCACATGTCTCTCAGGTTTCAAAGACAAATATTGAAGGACTGTCAATTATAGAAGCTGCTAAGTCGGCAGCACATTTCAGGGGTATTCAGGGAAGGGTAAATTACGCCGAAGCATTTCATTCATTACGCTTATTCATAAATATTTAATGGCACAGAGAATTGCGATTCCTCATTCAAAACCCTCATTAGATGAAGGTGATGTATCTTCGGTATCTGAGGTAATACGTTCAGGACAAATTGTACAGGGAAAGGTGGTGGAAGAATTTGAGAGGAGGGCGGCAAAATATATCGGAGTAAATGGCGCAGTGGCAACAAATACGGGAACATCTGCGCTGCATCTTTCTCTTCGTGCTATAGGGACAAAAAAGGGAGATTACATAGCTATACCAAGTTTTGTGTGCTCGGCCTTACTAAACGTAGTAAAGTACGTTGGCGCGCGTCCAATCCTGGTAGACGTAGATCCGAAAACGTATAATATAGATGTGCAAGACCTTAAAAAAAGAATAAGGAAATCTACAAGAGCGATAATTTTACCACATCAATTTGGCCTGCCTGCAGATATTGATGAGATTTCGTCTCTTGGAGTACCGGTTATTGAGGACTGTGCACAGGCGATTGGCGCCGTTTATAAAGGGAAAAAGGTGGGAAGCTTTGGCAGGCTCTCCTGTTTCTCGTTTTATGCAACGAAGGTCATCTCTACGGGGGAAGGCGGAATGGTAGTCTCCAATTCCAGAAATCTGTTAAACAAAATAAGAGATCTCAGAGAATATGATAATAAGAAAAACTATTCAATTCGTTATAATTATAAAATGACGGATATCCAGGCGGCAATGGGTATCTCACAACTTAAGAAGTTGAATTCTTTCCTGCTTAAAAGGATTAATATTGCAAAAAGATATTTTTCAGAACTACAGGGCTTTTGCAATCTACCTTCGATCAGTTATAAAGATAGGAGGCATATCTTTTTTCGCTTCCTTATTCAAATACATGGAAGTGTTTCAAAGGCTCTTGAGTTCTTTTCCGAAAGGGGTGTGACCTGCATGCGGCCTGTTTATAAACCGCTTCATAAGTACCTTCACATTCATGGATTTCCAAATTCCGATGCAGTCTGGAACAAAACTATTTCTATCCCGATATATCCATCATTAACAGATAAAGAAATCTGCATAATTTTAAATGTTTTAAAGCAATACCTGAAAAGGAAGGCTTAAGTTGAAAAGTATACTTGCTGATTTCAGAATCAAAGATATTGTTCCATGCAAACATAATATTGTAGTATTCTGCATATTCATCCTTTTTATAATCCCTGGGGTTAGGGAATGGTTTCTCATTCATAGATTGGGATGGTTATATATGTTATCTTTCTCATTTCTGGTTGCCTATTTATGTGTTCCGGTGGTTAAGAGGATTGCCCCGATATTAAATATTGTTGATAATCCTGACAAAAGAAAGATACACGAAAGCCCTACTGCTCTTCTAGGTGGAGTTGCCGTATATGTGGCATTTGCAAGTGCAATTATTTACAATAATGCATATTCTTTAGAATTAAAAGGTATTGCCATTGGCGCTACCATAGTATTTATTGTAGGACTTATTGATGACATCATATGCCTCCCTGCAAGGTTGAAGTTGTTTGTTCAGGTTATAGCAGTATCCATTATGATTTATTACGGTGTGGCAGCAGATTTCTTACCAAATGTTTGGTGGGGTTATACGTTGGAAATTGCTATTACGTTTATATGGATGCTTGGAATAACCAATTCACTGAACTTCTTTGATGGAATGGATGGTCTTGCTACCGGCCTTACCATTGTATGTTCTTTGTTTCTGTGTATTCTTGCTATCCAGGCAGGGCAACATTATTTGGTGTTTCTCTCGATTGCGTTAGCCGGTAGCTGTTTAGGATTTCTACCTTTTAACTTGAGATATAAAAAACCCGCCGTCATTTTTCTCGGAGATGCCGGAAGCACTTTTGTGGGCTTTATGTTAGCGGGTATGATCATCATGGGAGACTGGGGTTCTAAGGATCCTATAAAAGCCTACGCTATGCCCATACTCATAATGGGCATATTTATTTTTGATATGGTTTATACAACAATTTCCAGGATTGCCTCCAAAAAGGTTGCCAATTTCAATGGATGGCTGGAGTACGCAGGGAAAGACCATCTTCATCATAGACTTACGGAACTGGGTTTGAGCGCTAAACAGACAGTATTCTTTATTTATTTCCTTACTGCATCATTGGGTTTGAGCGCCCTGGTATTGAGAAATGGGAATTTAATTGATGCCCTGCTGCTTCTGATTCAAGCAGTGTTCATATACCTCATAATTGTCATTTTGATGATAAGGGGGCAATTAAAAAACAGGAGGAAAGAAGATAAGGTGAAGTAATAAAAACAAATCACGCCTGCCCGACTACGTTCAGGCGGGGAAGCATTTTTCTGAAGGATATAATTTCGCTCATTCACATTATAGTAAGTTGTCTTCTTCTGGTTATAATCATACGGTTATTCGTAAGATAGTTCGGTAAACTCACTATGCTGAGCTTGTCGAAGCACGGCTGATGTTGGTAAGAATTTGTTGCCTTTGACTAACCGAGTCGTTTCCTTGCTGAAGCGTTGGTTGCAAGGAACTCATCAAGGTTCGCCAGGATATTCTCACCTGGACTATTTATTTCCAGTAACTATCCCACCGCTCATCTACTTTCTTGATTATTTCTTCTGACATTACGAGTGGTGCGGGATAGCCACTCTTCCACGTGGCGTCAATACCCATCTTACCCTTGAAGAGTGGACTTATGCCGACCAGTTTTTCCTCTGTAAACATAATGTCACGCTCAGCATCAAACCTTGTGAATATGCCCCAGATGGTTTGTTCCTGATTGTGAACATCAACATCAGGGCTTACTGCAGCTACAATCTTTGGTCCGACAAGCTCATCAGATTTAATTAATTTATTAACCACATCTCTTCCATCACCCTGGACTGTAACCACTAACAGCGTTTCGCCCAGGAGATTCCAGTCAGATATTCGATTGTCTATTACATTTATCACACGGTCTATATCGGATTTAGGATTTTTCATCCTGTTATCTGCGTTTCCTGATCTGGTAGCATCCATAATCATCTTGCTTCCGAGATTCATCTTATAACTGGTGAAATCAAGGGTATCCAACGGCACTTTAGGAATCATGATAAAATCATATGTGGGATCAAAGTTTTCGCGGATTGCCTTCAGGACGGCGTTGAAGTCTCGAGGGTTGACATCTTCAGAAACCGTTACAACGCATTTTGTTAACGAAAGCTGGCCTTCACCCATAATTGAAAGCGCTGTCTTCATCGCCTCTTTCTGATAGCGTTCTTCTACGGAAACCACCAGCAGGTTATGAAATCCGGCCTCGTAGTAAGCCCAGAGATTACGGATTTCCGGATGGATCAAGCGAATAAGCGGGCCCAGAACCTGTTGGGTTGCATTCCCCAGATATTTATCCTCCATAGGTGGTCGGCCTACTACTGTTGCGGGGTAAATGGGATTTTTTCTATGCGTGATTTTGCTTATGTGAAAAACGGGGAATTTTGAGGCGTGAGAATAATGCCCAAAATGGTCGCCAAATGGACCTTCCATGCGCAACTCCGTCAGATGAACGGTTCCTTCGAGGATAAACTCTGCATCCGCAGGCACCTTGATGCCAACACTCTTGCCCTTCACCATCCTTGTTCTTCTGCCGCGGAGAAAACCACTGAACATAACCTCGTCTATCCCTTCCGGTAATGCGGCAACTGTAGCCAGCAGTAAAGCGGGATCGGTTCCCAATGCCACGGCAATCTCAAACTCTCTGCCCAACTTCTTAGCCTGATAATAATGAAACCCGCCACCCTTTTGTATCTGCCAGTGCATACCTGTTGTCCGGCCATCGAATACCTGCATACGGTACATTCCCACGTTCCGTTTCCCGTCATGCGGGTCGTAGGTAAAAACCTGCGGCAAGGTAATAAAAGGGCCTCCATCATCCGGCCAGGAGGTTATAACCGGAATATCATTTAAATCTGGACTAATCACCACTTCCTGAGAAGTTGGCCTGCGTGTATTCCGGGGAGGGGCGCTGAAAATTCGTCTGGTTATTCCGGCGTGTTTGAAAAACACCTTAGGTCCTGGAGGCATGACCTCTTCCATAAACGTAATCAACTCTTCGCCAAGCTGATCCGGATGTTTTCCCAGAGCCAGTTCAATCCGTTTATCACTGGCAAGAACGTTCATGGCAAGAGGGAATTTAGCCCCCCCCCTTACGTTTTCAAAAAGTAAGGCAGGCATACCTTCCTGTAAAGCCCGGATGGATATTTCAGTGACCTCTAACCTGGCATCCACCTCAGCCTTTATGCGTATCAGTTCGCCGTTTGAGTCCAGATATCTGATAAAATCCTGCAGCGAATATATTTTCATCGCCATAAATTTTCCTGAGATAAGAATTATTAAATAAACAGGACAATATAATATAAAATCAGTCAATATAAAACCAGTATTTTATAATATGCATAGCAAAGCGGATGCAACAAGGTACTATTTTGTTTGGCAATGGCTTTTATGGATATAATATTAAACATCCTTTTCATTTCAACCCTGAATTTGTTAAAATGTGTTTTTGGAGAATATGAAAATGACTAAACAGTCTGAAGTTGGTTTCGAGTG
>MHZA01000086.1 GCA_001828595.1 Planctomycetes bacterium RIFCSPLOWO2_12_FULL_40_19 | reverse complement strand
TGTGTAGAGGTTTGCCTGCCTGTGCGGTGCACGCAGACAGGTCCGCCCGCCTCAGGCGGGAACCCCTCCGCTACAGATACAATAAAAGTCTACCCGCCTGCTGTCGGGCAGGAAGACTTAACTCCTTTTCCGGAATTTACCCTTCTTTTCTTTGCAGATCATCGAGTGACTCGAGGGTCTTCTTGCTTTCCTCCATATCAGGATTCAACTCAACAGCCTTATTAAGAAATTCTCTCGCCTTTTCCAGATCCTTCCTTCGAAGCGAAGAGATTCCAAGATTATGAAAAGCCCACGCCATATCTTCATCGGGCAGCCCAAGCTGAATTGCCTTATTTAACAGTTCTTCCCCTTTATCATAGTTTTCCCTGCTCATCTCGATCGTCCCAAGAATAAAATACGCCAACCCAAAGTCAGGTTGCTTTTGTCTTAGATCATCTGCGAGCTTATAGGCTTCATCAAACTTACCTTCGTTGTAAAAACTCTTAACCTGCGCAATTGTGTGTTTCTTTTGCAAATAATCATCGAGTAATTTGAGGGCGTTCCTGCTCTTTTCCATATCGGGATTCGCCTCAACCGCCTTCTCAAGGAGTTCTTTTGCCCTTTCGAAATCCTGCTTTCGAACCAGTGAAATTCCAAGATTATGAAAAGCCCACGCCATATCCTCATCTGGCAGCCCAAGCTGAACTGCGCGATTTAACAGGTCTTCCCCCTCATCAAAATTCTTCCTGCGCATCTCAATCGTCCCGAGAATATAATATGCCAGTCCGCTATCAGGATTCTTCTGTCTTAGATCATCTGATATCTTATAGGCTTCATCATATTTACCTTCATTGCAGAGACTTCTGGCCTGTGCGATTACGTCACTAACATCCTGTTCCGGAATAACCTGGGCGCCGGTTTCTATTTGTTCATCTGCGAGTTGCTCCCGGGCGGGAATATTTGGCTCGCCAACCCGAGCTTCTAATTGTTTTATGATTTCGTCTTTTTCGGACAGGCTCTTTTGATATTCATCAATCCTGGTAAGCAGTTCGTTATTGCCGCTTATCAGTTCATCAATTTGGGAGGTTTTGTTACTTATGCTTTGGTGAAGGTGTTTATCGTCAAACTTGTTCCTGATATTATGACCAAAGTAGGTCAGAAACGTTCCTGCGGCTATTAAGACAATGCCTGATATCGTAATCCAATGCATAATTATCTCACGAAGATATTTTCTAATAATATTATATAGAAACACCATTTATTAAGATGTTCTGCTGATTATGCCCATTCACAGGAAGAAGGTTGAAGGATTACTTTTTTCAACTTTTTGCTTTTCAATGGTATGGAATAAATTCCAAACTCTATTGAGTGCATATCTTAACGGTGCTTAAAGGTTAATTCAAGTCTATTTTTGCACGAATAATTACCATAATCCATCTTAAATGAGATTGCGACTTGATTTTATTATAAGGCCAATTTCTTGTTTCTGTTCCGGCTTTATTCCGGATATAATAAAATAACTCAATTTAGATCAGTATCTTTACCGTCATGAAAGAACTACAGGAAATAACCGGATGGCTTCCTACTACAAAAAAGGAAGTGGAAATGCGTGGCTGGGACGAGCTTGATGTCATTCTCATTTCCGGCGATGCGTATGTTGACCATCCTGCATTTGGACCTGCCGTAATTGGCAGAATTATCGAAAGTGAAGGTTACAGGGTTGCTATTGTTCCTCAGCCCAACTGGCAGGACGACCTGCGCGATTTCAGAAAACTTGGTAAGCCAAAATACTTCTTTGGAGTAACCTCCGGCTGTATGGACTCCATGGTAAACCATTACACAGCCAATAAAAGGCTTCGTTCTACAGATGCCTATACTCCCGGAGGAGAAGCCGGTTTCCGGCCGGATTATGCGGTTGCCGTATATTCAAAAATCCTGAAATCCATTTATCCCGATACACCGGTCATAATTGGAGGCATAGAGGCTTCTTTAAGAAGGGTAACTCACTACGATTACTGGTCGGATAAGCTGATGCCTTCCATCCTTGAAACCAGCGGCGCTGATTTACTGGTCTACGGAATGGGGGAACAACCTCTAAAAGAAATACTCAAACTTCTGAAAAAAGGGGTGCCCTTTCACCAACTCACTATGGTTAAGCAAACGGCCTATATCCGGGATCAAAGCAAAGGTATTCCAAAGAATAAGAACTGGAAAGACATTACGATCAGGTCTCATCAGGATTGTCTGGAAGATAAAAAAGCTTTTGCCGCAAATTTTAAACAGGTAGAGCAGGAATCAAACAAGGTTTTTGCGAACAGGATTATTCAGAATATTTCAGAGAAAACAGTGATTATAAATCCTCCTTTTCAAACAATGACCGAAAATGAGATTGACGCTTCCTTTGATTTACCCTATACAAGGCTTCCTCATCCGAAATACAATAAACGCGGCGCTATTCCTGCTTACGAGATGATAAAGTTTTCGATAAACATGCACCGCGGATGTTTTGGAGGATGCAGTTTTTGTACTATTTCGGCGCATCAGGGGAAATTTATAACAAGCCGCTCACAAAAATCTATTTTGAATGAGGTAGAGCAGGTGGTCAATATGCCTGATTTCAAAGGCTACATTTCCGACCTCGGCGGCCCATCTGCCAACATGTACAAAATGAAGGGCGTTGTGCAGGAGGTATGTGACAAATGCATCGCCCCTTCCTGTATTCATCCCGTAATCTGCAGCAATCTGGATACAAGCCATGCTGAATTAATCGAAATATACCGAAAAGTAGACGAACATCCAAAGGTAAAGAAGGCGTTTGTCGGAAGCGGAATCCGGTATGATTTGTTAACAAGGAGCTATAACAAAAAAGCCGATACGTCCATTGACGATTATATGGTGCAGCTTCTAACCCGGCATGTCTCCGGAAGACTGAAAGTGGCTCCGGAACATACGTCTGCCGAAACTCTCAAGATAATGAGAAAGCCGTCTTTCGAGCATTTCAAAGAATTTAAAAAACTGTTTGATAATATCGACAGAAAATTCGGGCTTAATCAGCAGCTTGTTCCTTACTTCATATCCGGTCATCCCGGTTGTAAAGAAGAGGACATGGCAAACCTTGCCGCCGAGACCAAAGAACTTGGTTTCAAATTAGAATACGTGCAGGACTTTACGCCCACTCCTATGACAGTCGCTACCGTTATGTATTATTCCGGCTGCCATCCTTATACTTTAAAGCAATACTATACACCGAAATCAAAGCAGGAAAAGATAAATCAGCACCGTTTCTTTTTCTGGTACAAGAAAGAAAACCGGGATTGGATAAAGAAGAGACTCACTGAAGCCGGAAGGCCGGATCTACTAAGAAGGCTCCTCGGCTCTGACAAAAAAGAATTATGTCCACAGAAAAAACCAACCAGTAAAACAATCCCGAAATTGCCTGGGAAGCACAGAAGCGGAAAACCAATGTCCCTGCAAGATGATTCCTCAGAAAATAAAATTATTTACAAAAAAACTTAAATGTAGATTCCTCTATCATTAAATAAGGACATCTATCCCATTTATTGTCCTGCGGAGAGTTTGGAGAAAATCAATCAAGTTTTGATTTGGTAATCAATCCTTGTATTCTCTGGGCATGATCCTTATCAAATCCGACTAAATTATCAAAGATTTTTAATGCTTTTTCGTCTGATTTCTTTGAAGTAGTCTGTTGAAAAAAGAATTCAAGAGAGGCCTGTTCCAGTTCAAGGGCATAGGTGTACGCCTCCTTCTTGTCAGGCGCTTTCTCTTGAAATTGAGATATTCTTTCTTCCAACCTGTCATTTGTTGCCTTTAGCTCTTTTATATCCAGGTCTAATATTTCGTCAGGAAACAAATTTTCTTCCAAAAGCAATTCAAGCCCGCTTTCCAGAATATCAGCATGATGCTCCTCCTCTTCACTGAGTGTCTGCCAAAAGATCTTATCTTCTTTGAAATGCTTTGCACACAATGTATAAAATGAAGCAATATTTCTTTCCACTCTGATTGCTTCATTAAAAAGAGGCATATACTGATTCCCCATAAACAATCTCCTTCATGATTCCCGTCTAACGTAGAATTCAGTGACAGGCTTGATAGTATCCGGATTTACTCCATGGGCCAGGGGGAATTATCCCTCTCTTCCACGAAATAGCAGAACAAATCCCATGTAAATTTCTTTTTGGATATGGGACAGCGCAGAGTAACCTTGCGCTCGCTGATGTCGGCAACCTCCCACTCGCCAAGCGCTGCCGCATTCGCATCATTTTCAATTGAAACAGGCATTCTCAGCTCTTTTTCGAGAATATCCCTTAAAGGAACATTATCCCAGCCATTTAAATTAGGAGGATTGAAGATTGTGCCCGTCTCTGCATTTAACGGCCCGGGAAAACCAATCCCCATCCCGCATATTTTTTCTTTCGGGAGTTTTGATTTTTCAATTGTTTCTCTTGCAAAAGAAACAAGAAACTTAATCATCTCGTCCCTGCCCTCTTTACAATGAGTAGATTTTTTCAGGAACGTAAGGATTTCCCCATTCCCTGTTACTATGGCCATTCGGGTATTGGTGCCGCCTACATCTGCCGCCAGGACATGATTATTTAATATCATCGTCATAACTAAATTTTTGTTTCATTTCGCCACAAGTAAGGTTTCTCATAAAATACACAAAGGAGGGTACGACCAAATGCAGTGAAATTAGGCTGCCTTCGGCAGCGACTTATTACGCCACTATGGAGTGCATTGACCGCCTGCCTGTGCGTGCGAACACGCAGACAGGTGTCAATGCTGTCATGCCACAGGCCGTGCCTGAGACAGATTCGCCATGGCGAACAGATTTATTGTGGTAAAAACATCGTCACGCCTGCCCCCGCCAGAATGACGTTGCCCGCACGGATGAATCCGTTCGCCAGCCCGACAAATCCGTTCTGGCGGGGACGGGTCAGGCTGGCGCCAAGCGTTCGGGCAGGAAGCCGTTCCGCTACAAAACAGGAATGTTTGACAACTTTAAAGTTCCTATACATTAAATTAGGCCTTCGGCAACTCAGCACATTGACGTAGCGGAAACCTTTAGGTTTCCATTGTAGCGTCTAAATGCATAAGTGGAAGGCTAAAGCCGTTCCGCTACAAAA
>MHZA01000085.1 GCA_001828595.1 Planctomycetes bacterium RIFCSPLOWO2_12_FULL_40_19 | reverse complement strand
CTGAACGTTCTTAATTTGTAGGCGCTGCCGACATCCACACCCGCATTTGATTTGTAATATGTGAGCTTCGTATACATATTTCTTAAGAATCCATAAAATGATTCTTCTGAGGTATATGTAATGATTAAATTACCACCGCTTTTAAGGGAACTTGCTAAATTCTGAACGGAGAGTCTTAAATCATCCATATGATCTAAAGCGTCCATGCAAGTTACAAGATCATATTGCGAGCCATCCTGATTAAAGGTTTCCAGGTCATTTTCAATAAAATCAATACGGTCACTAACCCCTTCCCGTATGGCACGTTCTTTAGCAATTTGCAGCATTTTAGTATTGATGTCAAGGGCATGAACCCGACATCCCTTTCTGGCAAAGTAGCGGGCAAATCTTCCCTGACCACAGGCCGCATCCAAAACAGTCCAATTTGGACTTGTTTTTAAGTATTTATCAAGAATACGAAACTCCTGCTCATGCCAAAATGCGTAGCGTCCCTCTTCGGGTTGCCACCAGGTAGTAACAAGATCAGGGGCTCGGAAATAATCTTTGAGCTCTTTGCCTGTTAAACGCTTCATTTTTCCTTTTACAATTGAACAATTAGATATTCATTGGTCGATCTAATTGTTTTATATTTACTTTTCAGATAATTGATTACGTCTTTGTCAATCTTGTCCTGCTCTGTTGTTATGAAATATTGAGCGCCTTCCCGCCTTAAGGTTTCTATACTCTCTATTGAACAACCGCCTGCACCCATTGTCCAGCCCCTTCTATTGGAATAGTACAAGATTTCAGGCCCACCCATCAGGCAGCCTATTGCGAGAGCATTTTTCGGTAATATTTCGTCTGCTATCTTGCCAACTTCATATATCGGAAGATCTTTTTCCAGTCTTTCAGGTTTAAATCTACCGGTTATTTTATGATAGCTGATTAAGGGAAGTGAAACAACCATAAGCACAAATAGTATTACTAATGCAACTCTTTTTGCTCCGGTTATTTTATATGTTGTTAATATTTTCGTGTAGTTACTAATGGCGTATCCTATTAATAAAGATGCAGGCGCAATAATTGTTATAGTGTGGTACGTATGCCAGGCAGTACCTGAACCACCTAGAAGAAAGGATATGATTATGGCAAGCAGCCAATAATGAATGAATCGAAACTCATTCTTTTTGATTGTAAAGATTATCCCTAAAACGAGAAATACACCGCCAATATATATTAAGCAACTCTCGAATATTTCAGCATAAAATATCCTATAGTAAAAATGTGGATTCATGTATGTAGAAAAACCACTTATCCTATAGGCGTTCCACGCCAAACCATCCGGTGTTTCTCCAAGATAGTGAGAATGCATGCACCATAAAACAAGAGGAACTAAACCCACTGTAGCAAAGAGCCATAATTCCCATTGCACAATGAAATTGTATTTGTATTTCTTTAGACAAAGATATAACAGAGGCAGCCCTAAACAAACTGTTGGCAGCTTTGTCAGAAAAGCAAGAGTGGCAAACAGTGTCATTAGAACATATCTCCACCACCCTTCCTTCTCTATCCACTCCGAAAAATAGTATAGCATTGCAATAGAAAAGAATAACATACACGAATCCGGTTGAAAAGATCTCGTGTAAAAAAATAGATATGGGCTGAAGGTATAGAAAAGGAGCGCTATCAAACCTGATGTTTTGTCCATATACTTTATTGCCAGTTTATACAAAAATAATGCACCTCCGCAGTAAGCCAGTATTGATACCAATCTGCCTAAATATTCATGGACACCAAAGAGTTTGTACAGGATTGCCACAGTATATGTATATATCTGAAACTCAGATTCTCCAATGTAGCCTTTTATATCTCCACCACCCACCATCTGTGGATAGAAGATATTCATTCCATGTTCGTAGAAATTACGCGCAATGTACGCAGTACCGCACTGCCTCCACATAGCAACCTCGAAAATGGGAAGTTCTATGTTTATCATCCTTAACAGAAACCCGGAAATTATAATCAGGATTGCGCCTATATAATGTTTATTTGTCATGTTAAAAGCCACTTTATAGAATGTATTTATTTAAAGTGATAATAACGAAGATTAATGATATTAAAAAAGCCAATTAAACAAGCTTCTTTAAAATCACCATTATAGCAGGGGCCCATCTTCGACCTATATGGGATACATAATTCACATATATACGTTTAAACAGGAAATAACGCCAAACTCCAGCCCAATACACAGTATTATATATTTTGCCATTAAAACATTTCAGCCAAAAGTAACGATCCTCTTTATGAATGTGAGTCTCATCCTGGTCCATCTTTTGTACTAAGTACCCAACTGGGCCGTCGTATACAGGCACCGTAAATACCAATAGCCCTCCCGGATGTAATAGATGTTCGATGTTGCCTAATGCAGTTTTTAGATCAGCTATATGTTCCAACACATCAAAACAGACGATCACATCAAACCTCATATGAATATCAATCTGACCTAATACTTCAGAATATAAAATGACATCATCAGGCAGTCGTTTACGTGCCTGGCTTACCGCATATTCAGAAATATCACTACCAACACAAGTGAAGTGTTCCCTGGCTTCTTTTAGAAATAGTCCAAAACCACAACCTACTTCTAATAAATTACCACTCGAACGATACTTCAGTATTTTCCGAAGAAATGAACGCCACTTATAACGAGGATTGCGAAGTTCATAATTCTCTCCATATGTGGTATCAAAATATCGAGAACCAAAAATATGAGACATGTTTTTTTATTGATATATACAAAAAAATCGTTTTACTGCCAATTTTAAGGTGTCAATAATTGTGGATTTAACGTCCATTTTACTGGTACTTTCTTTCTGATTATATCTCAGTATTAAGGGAACTTCATTTATTATTGCACCCATCTTACGTAACTTTAACAGAATATCCACCTGGCAGGAAAATCCCGGCTGATTGATAAAACTTTCTCCCCACAACGCAAATGCCTTGCTCAAAAAACCTACCCTGTAAGCTCTGTACCCAGACGTATAGTCCCGTACACCTTTATATGGAAAAAGTAACCTTAAAAGCCTGCTCCCGCCCCAACTGAGAAATCTTCTTGCCAAGGTTACTCCAATTACCCTGGAACCCGGCCTATACCTGGAAGCGATTATTACATCGTTTCCCTCTTCAATAAGTGTTGACATTCTATATATTAGCCCTGGCGCATGTGTATTATCTGAATCCATGGTCACAATAATATCAGTTTCGTTAGTATTTTCTAAGGAGTAAATCAATCCAGTTTTTATTGATTCATTCAGTCCCTTGTTTTGATGGTGTTGAATCAATTTGACCATTGGTAAATTTAATGTAGAAACGATATTAGCCGTATTATCTGTGCTCCCATCATTTACCACTACTATTTCAAAAGCGCTAAACCTCTCACCGAGGATTCTTTTTAAATCCTTTATCAGAGGTAAGATGGCGCTTTCTTCATTATATGCTGGCAGTACAATTTTTATCACCTTTTTGACCTGTCTCCGGACATCAAGTTTTTTGTTAAAATATCAACAATCCTTCCCGCAGCTTTTCCATCGCCATATGGATTGATTGATCTGGACATTTTATCATAAGTATCTTTACTATCTAAAAGCTGCTGTGCCTCTCTGGAAATTACATCTTTTTTTGTGCCTACAAGTCTTAATGTATTTGCCTCTATACCCTCATATCTTTCAGTCGTGTTTCTCATAACTAGAACCGGTTTGTGTAAAGAAGGCGCTTCTTCCTGAATGCCGCCAGAGTCCGTCATAATAATATAAGACTTACTCATAAGATATACAAAATACTCGTATTCTAAAGGTTCTAATAAAAAGATGTTTTTCGGCGCTGTGCCATCAATTTGGTTTACCGGGTCAGAACCCAGTATTTCGTAGACTGGTTTCCGGACATTAGGGTTCAGGTGGACAGGATATATTATTGTCACATCAGGATTTTTCTCTGCAATCTCCTTTAGAGCCATACATATATTTCTGAAATCCTCTCCGAAGCTTTCCCTCCTATGCCCTGTAACCAGGATTCGTTTTTGATTATCATCTGTCAGAACCAGTTTCCATCTTTCTTTAAAATACCTGCCTAGTTCTTCCTGCTTGACAACTGACGACTGACGATTAATGACTTCAAGCAGAGTATCAATAACCGTGTTCCCAGTAACCCAGATTTGAGATTCCGGAATCCCCTCTTTAGTCAAATTATCCCTTGCCAACTCCGTAGGAGCAAAATGATAATCGGCCAACACACCAATTAAATGTCTATTTTTCTCCTCAGGAAAAGGATTATATTTATTATGAGTTCTAAGACCAGCCTCTATGTGTCCAATGGAGATCTGTAAATAAAAAGCAGCCAGACTTGCCGTAAAGGCGGTAGAGGTGTCTCCCTGAACCAACACTATATCCGGTTTCTCTTTCTGTAAAATCTTTTTTAATCCTTCTAAGACCTTGATTGTAACATAAAACAAATCCTGACAATCTACCATTATATTTAAATCATAATCCGGTATAATTCCAAAAAAATCTAAAGATTGATCCAGCATTTCACGTTGCTGGGCGGTTACACAAATTACTACCTGGAATCCTGATTCTTTTAGCTTTCTTATAACAGGGATTATCTTTATTGCTTCCGGCCTCGTGCCAAATATTATCATAAATTTCATTTTATATGATTTTAATAAAGAAAAGAATATTTTGAAAATCTTTGCAACATTATGATTCAGATAAGAAAAATATCAAGTTATTTATTTTGAATTCTATTAGTAGTATCTTTATAGTACAACATTTGTTAAATAAATAGATAAGTAGATTCAGGGATAAGCAGATTTTTACTTGACAAAATCCTGCATTAGAGGTTATTTACTCCGTGAGGTTAAATGATACTTGTTTAAGTAATCCTTAGAGCTTTATTATGTAATTAGTTATATAAACTATATGAAAAGCGATGACTCTGTGTGCACACAAGATGATCGGGAACTAATAGCTCTTGCAAGAATAGAAACTCATGAAAAGATAATCCAATTCTTACAAAATGAGAGAAGAGGTAAACTTCTGGATGTCCCTTCAGGGACAGGCATATTATCATCGAAGCTGAA
>MHZA01000084.1 GCA_001828595.1 Planctomycetes bacterium RIFCSPLOWO2_12_FULL_40_19 | reverse complement strand
GCAGGAAGCCGTTCCGCTACAAAACAGGAATGTCTGACAACTTTGAAATTCCTATACATAAAATTAAAAGTAATGATATGCTTTTGATAAAATGAAGATCAGTTTTTAGTTTCAGGAAATATATATTTAAATGAAAGGGTGTGGCTATTGTGAAGAAAGTCAGATTCATGGACACTTCATTCAGGGATGGATTTCAATCTGTTTTTGGCGCACGTGTGCTTACACAGGATTTTATGCCCGCGGTAGCGGCCTCTGTAGAAGCGGGTATTATGCATATGGAAGCCGGCGGCGGCGCCCGGTTTCAATCTCTTTTCTTTTACTGTAATGAATCGGCTTTTAATATGATGGATACTTTCAGGAAGATTGCCGGACCGGATGCAGATCTTCAGTCTCTTGCCAGGGGTATTAATGTAGTTGCCCTGTCACAATCACCCAAAGACATTATTAATCTTCACGCAACCCTGTTTAAAAAACACGGAATGACTACTATCCGTAACTTTGATGCGCTTAATGATATTCAAAACCTTGAATATTCCGGTGAGTGCATAACTAAAGCCGGCCTTCACCATCAGGTATGCATAACCCTCATGGATCTCCCCGAAGAATGTGAGGAGGCGCATACCGCCGAATTTTATCTCCACCGCCTGAAGACAATTTTGGATTCAGGCCTCCCCTATGATTCAATATGTTTTAAGGATGCCAGCGGTACCGCTAATCCACAAAAGGTTTATGACACATTTATGGGCGCCCGGAAGCTTCTCGGAGATAATGTATTGCTCTGGTATCATACTCACGATACTGCCGGAGTCGGTGTATCCTGCTATCTGGGCGCAATTGAGGGAGGGGCGACAAAAGATGATAATTTTGGTATTGATCTTGCAAAAAGTCCAGTTTGCGGCGGCACAAGCCAGCCTGATATTATTTCAATGTGGCATGCACTTAAAGGCATGGACTGGACGATTGATGTAGACGTGATGAAGATTGTCAAGGCAGAGACGGTATTTGAAGAATGCATGAAAGATTATTTTATACCAATAGAGGCAAAACAGGTTTCTCCAATCATACCTCTTTCGCCAATGCCCGGCGGAGCGCTGACAGCAAATACCATGATGATGCGCGATACGGGAACACTTCATCTTTACCCACAGGTCATAAGAGAGATGACTGATGTCGTCAAAAAGGGTGGATTTGCCACATCAGTTACCCCGGTATCACAATTTTATTTTCAACAAGCCTATGCTAATGTAACTCAGGGTAAATGGAAAAAGATTACGCAGGGTTACGGCGACATGGTGCTTGGTTATTTTGGCCGTACACCTTCAAAACCTGATCCGGAAATCATAAAACTTGCAGAAAAACAATTGGGCAAAAAACCATTCGACGGTCATCCACTGGACATCCTTGAACCTGGAATCCCGGTGGCCACTAAGATACTTCAGGAAAACAAACTAGAGGTTACTGATGAAAATATTTTCATTGCGTATGCCTGCGGAGAAAAAGGTATTGAATTTCTGCATGGAAAAATGAAAGAGAATATCAGGAAAATTTCTAAAGAAACAGAAGCCAAGTCAACCGGCACAAAAAGTCCAGGAAATTATACCGTTACGGTTGATGGTAAATCATTTAATGTTACCGTCGCCGAGGGTACTGGGGCAGTTCAGATAATTGCACATGCCCCATCTGCACCTGTGATAACTATTAAAGGTGAGCCGATTGTCGCCAGCTTGCCTGGGGCAGTTACGCATATCGAAGCAGGAGCGGGAGATAAGGTAAAAGAAGGAGAAACTATTCTTGTCCTTGAGGCAATGAAAATGGAGTATCCGGTAAAGGCTACAAAAGACTGCAAAATCATTGCAATAGAAGTAGCGGTGGGAGACAATGTTAAGAATGGTGACACGCTAGCTATGATAGAATAAACAGCGCGAAATAAGTTTGCCAACCGTAGCGGGAACCTTCCTGCCCGAACCTGCCCGAATAGGTACAGGCGGGTAGGTACCCGTCCCCGCCAGAAAGACGTGTCGGGCTGGCGAACGGCTGGCCGGGTTGGGAACCCTCCGCTACAGAATAAATAAAAACTTTATACTATCTACGATATTTAATTCAATAACACTATTAAATGAAAACAGTATATATAAGCACAATTTCTTTTCTATTCATTGTTTTTTTTGCACTGGTAAGTACAGTAAAGGCACAAGAATTTTTTACCACTTCCCGAAATACCATTATCCTGACTGTACCAACCAGTATAACTCTTGTGAATGTATCGCTAAAAGATGGCGCAAAGCTTAAGGTAGGCGATAAGATCAGGGAAGGCGATTTTCTTGCTCTTTTTGTGGATCAGAACCATAATAAGATTACAGTTACGTCCGGTATATCAGGAGAAATTACATATATCAATGAAACTCTTTATAGAATATATAGACCTATACCAGCAGGAACAACTCTTCTCAAAATAGAAAAACAGGATATTATTATTCAATCTACGGAAACCGAAAAAGATGCCGATGAACTGTCTTTTACCAAAGTTTTTAAGAATTTGTTGGAAAGTACAGGTTTATATGCACTGATTTTCGACAATGCAATTGATTGGACAGAAGGTGTGGGAAGAGTGCTTATGATCAGTGTTGGATTACTCCTCATATATCTCGGCATTTCCAAACAGTTTGAGCCGCTTCTCTTAATTCCCATTGGGATGGGAGCCATACTTTGCAATATCCCTCTTGCCTTTATTAACGACGAAGGCGGAATCATTCGTTATGTGTATGATGTGGGGATAAAGACCAGTATTTTCCCACTCATAATATTTATGGGAGTTGGCGCTATGACTGACTTTGGCCCGTTGCTTGCAAATCCCCGTACCACATTGCTCGGAGCGGCAGCCCAGTTCGGCATCTTTTCAACCCTGATCGGCGCCATACTCCTGGACAAATATATTCCAGGTATTGACTTTTCTCTCAAGGATGCTTCATCTATCGCCATTATAGGAGGCGCGGACGGACCGACATCGATCTTTCTGGCCACAAAGCTGAGCCCGAGACTGCTCGGCTCCATTGCCGTTGCGGCCTATTCATATATGGCGCTGGTCCCCATAATTCAGCCTCCCATCATGAAACTGCTTACCACTAAAAGTGAACGCAAGATCAGGATGTCGCAGCTCAGATATGTATCTCAACGGGAGAAGATCATTTTCCCGATAGTTGTCATCGTTCTCTGCGCATTGCTGCTTCCGTCTGCGGCGCCCCTTATCGGTTTCCTGATGTTCGGAAATCTTATGCGCGAATCCGGCGTAGTCAAAAGATTGAGCGATACGTCGCAAAACGCACTCATTAATATAGTGACGATTTTCCTTGGACTTGGAGTCGGAAGCAAACTGTCTGCGGACAAGTTTCTTAATCTTGAAACGCTCGGTATTATTGTACTCGGACTTTTTGCATTTTCATTCGGCACAGCAGCCGGCGTTATCATGGCAAAAATCATGAACCTCTTCTCAACCAGCAAGATCAATCCCCTTATCGGGTCAGCAGGTGTTTCGGCTGTTCCTATGGCAGCCAGGGTTTCTAATAAGGTAGGGCTGGACGAGGACCCGCACAATTTCCTGCTTATGCATGCAATGGGCCCAAATGTTGCGGGAGTAATTGGTTCTGCAGTTGCCGCCGGTGTCCTGCTTGCAGTCTTTACGTAATACTACAAAAAACCATTCGGACGGAGCCGCCTTTGCCTTTTGGCTGAAACACAAATTACCATCACAAGAATGAAACTCCTACTCGTATCTTTAATTTGATATGATCAAGCAATTCTCCATTAAAACGTCAAAACGTAACGAGTTTATCGACATTACGGCACAGATTCAAGACCTGGTGGAAGATATTTCGGAAGGCGTGGTCACGGTATTCGTCCCCCACACCACAACTGGGATTACCATTAATGAGAACGCCGACCCCGACGTTCCACGGGACATATTAAAAAAGCTTGAGGAACTGATCCCTCAGCGTGATAACTATTCTCACATGGAAGGCAACAGCGACGCCCACATAAAGGCGTCTCTGTTCGGTTCCTCCGTAAGAGTTATCATTAAAGACGGTCAGCTTCTGTTAGGAACCTGGCAGTCCATCTTCTTTTGCGAGTTTGACGGCCCCAGGACAAGAAAGTTTTATGTTCAGTTTTAATTTTATTTTGTATGCACCCGCCAAAAAAGATTTTCGGGCAGGGATTGATGCAGATGAAACGGAAAAAGTGAATCCATCATTTGTAATATTTGAATTTATGCTATTCGAATTCGCTGGTAGCATCAGACATTTTGTGTAAACTTATTTTAGGTTGTAACATTACCTCCAGCTTTTTAAAATAATGCATCTTCCGAATTACATCTCTAACCTGATCTAATAGTTTCATACACAAAAACCTCTGTCTGTATTTCCCCTTTCCAATAGAATATTTATATTGACGTAGTAGCTGTAATTTAATACATTTACAACTACAATTTACCGGATAGCTGTATTAACAGCGTTTAGGCAGTCTAATCTATGTTATGTGATAAATACTATGAAGAAAAGTAGCAGGAGGCTTATCATGTTGGAAATTCACAAGAAAATAGTAATTGATGAACATAAAAAACCAATTGCAGTTCAGATACCGATTGAGGAATTCGAGCGGCTGGAAGAGGTTATAGAAAATTACGGATTAGCAAAATTAATGGATGAGGTTAAAGATGATGAACGGATTTCATCTGAAGATGCAAAAAGATACTATCAATCGCTAAAACAGCATGTGGAAAGTTGAATATACAAAACGTTTTCTCAGAGAACTCGTCAAGTTACCCAAGGGAATACAAATTAAGGCTGAGGAGATAGTTTTTAATGAATTACCTTCTTCAAATCCTTTTGAACTCGGATATGTTGAACGTATGACTGGTTATCCAGACAAATATAAAATCCGTTTTGGAGATTATAGGATAGGCATCACAATAGATAAAGATAATCAAGTGGTTGTCTGTCAACGTATAGCGCATCGTAAAGACATTTACAAAATATTTCCATAGGTTTTACACGTAAATGAGAGTCACCTATTGAGATAATAGTGCTTTTCTCAAGTTATCAGGGCGATTGATTGTGA
>MHZA01000083.1 GCA_001828595.1 Planctomycetes bacterium RIFCSPLOWO2_12_FULL_40_19 | reverse complement strand
CGATATTAAGGGTAAGTTGTTTCACGTAACTCATGGTTTAATTGAGGGTAAGAGAAAGGATTCCTTTCCGGACAGGCTTAAATTGATTTTCGATGGATTGAATATAGTTATAGGAGAATATAAACCGGACAATATTGCATTAGAGGAAGTGTTTTATGGTAAAAGTGTAAAATCAGCGATTAAGGTTGGTGAAGCCAGGGGAGTAGCCATTTTGTGTGCGGCGGCTGCAAAGATACCAATGGCTGAATATGCTCCTACCGTAGTCAAGAGGGCAGTTGTTGGTTCAGGTAATGCTCAAAAGGTACAAGTAAGTGAAATGGTGAAGGTTATTCTGGCCTTATCCGAGGTACCGGAGAAGTATGATGCTACTGATGCACTCGCAATAGCTATATGTCATTGTCATAGAATCAAGTCGATCAAGATGATGATTTAGCCTTGACAGACATATACTAAAAGCTATAATTTTTGAATCGGGATTTTAGTTTACAGTTTGTTGTAATTTATTATAAATTAAGCTATTAAGAGAAATACAAATTTGCAGGTAACAAGAAAAGTTTCAAAAAACAACAAGATCTCAGACATTTTGTATAATGGAGTTTTTACTTCTGGTATTGAGGCAAAAAGTTTGAAGATAGAATATAAGAAGGACATATCAATGGAAGTAGCAATACGTAAATCCAGGGCGCTGATAGAAGCATTACCCTATATACAATCATTTAAGGGTAAAGTGGTTGTAGTAAAGTTTGGCGGTAGCGCTATGGTCAATATAAATACCTTTAAAAGTATACTTCAAGATGTAGTTTTTATGAAGACTATTGGTATGAGGCCTATAATAGTTTATGGCGGCGGTCCGCATATAAGCAGTGAGATGGAAAAAAGAGGGAAAAAACCGCTTTTTATACATGGATACCGTGTAACTGACGAGGAGACACTGAAAATTGTTATTGACGTGCTAATCAACCAGATTGGCAAATTGATTATAAATCAAATAAACGCAATGGGAGCAAAAGGCGTTTGTGTGTGGGACAGAAAGAAGAGTCCGATCAAAGCTAAGAAACTTATCTACGACGGAGAAGACAAGGCAGGGGCAAATGACCTTGGCTATGTGGGTGAACTAACCGGGATAGAATGCGAAAGATTTGATAATTTGTGCGAAAGTGACAATATTATAATTGTACCACCAATTGCTGAAGGAGCCGGCGATGAAAATTTTAATGTAAATGCTGACAATGTGGCCTCTTTTATTGCAAGTTCATTAAAGGCTGAGAAATTAGTATTTATTTCTAATACTCATGGAATATCAACTGACCCGTCTGAACCTGAGTCATTTAAGTCTACGTTACATGAGGATGAAGTTAATGCGCTGATAGAGAGTAACATAATAAGTGGTGGCATGCTCCCGAAAGCAAAAGCTTGTATATCAGCATTGAGGAATGGCGTGAGAAAAGCCCATATTATTGACGGTAATATACCCCATTCCCTGTTGCTTGAGATATTTACTGACAAGGGGATAGGGACTCAGATCATAGTTTAAGTCATATTGGGGAAGTGAGGATAATGTGTTTACGGTATTTTTTGCAAAACCAATATGGCATTCAAGTGTTGTCACCTGCAGTTTTAAAAGACAGTTTAGTAAACTTCCAGGTAAGTTTTGTTTCGGCAGAGTATCGGGTGTTTTAAGAGTTGGTCTTTTTGATATTCACCCACTTCAAAAAGAGCACACAAAATTAAACCCTTCCATTTTTTTCAGTTTCCTCACATCGCAGGAAATCCGCATAGGGGAATTTAGATATGAAGAAAAGCAAAGTAATAGAAAACTATGATAATTACGTAATTCCAAATTACTCTCGTAACCCCATTGTGCTTGTTAAGGGTGAAGGAGTGTATGTGTGGGATGAAGACGGAAAACGATACCTGGACCTTTTCTCCGGATGGGCTGTCAGTTCGCTGGGACATTGTCACCCCAATGTGACAAAGGCGATACGGGACCAGGCGGCAACGCTGGTTCATGTGCCTAATACTTTTTATTCCGAACCACAGGGGCGCCTTGCAAAGTATATTTCTGAAAATTCTTTTAACGGTCAATGCTTTTTTTGTAACAGTGGGGCGGAGGCGAATGAGGCGGCCATAAAGCTGGCAAGGATTCACTGTTCTCCCAAAGGGAAATATAAGATTATTACTATGAGAGATTCCTTTCATGGAAGAACCCTTGCGACCGTAACGGCTACAGCACAGCCAAAGTATCATCGTGGCTTCGCCCCCCTTGTTGAAGGCTTTTCGTATGTTTCATTTAATAATCTCGGTGAGGTGGAAGATGCCGTGGATGATAAGACCTGCGGCATAATGCTTGAACCTATTCAGGGAGAGGGTGGAATTAATGTGGCTGACAAAGAATATATGAAAGGATTAAGGAAGATTTGTGATGAAAATGATATTCTCCTGATTCTGGATGAAGTTCAGTGTGGGATGGGAAGGACAGGAAAGTATTTCGCATATCAACATTATGATATAACGCCTGATATTATGACGCTTGCTAAAGCACTTGGAAACGGTACTGCCGTTGGCGCTATGGAGACAACGAAGGAAATAGCTAAGAGCCTTGTGCCGGGCAGCCATGCTTCGACTTTTGGAGGTAATCCTCTTGCCTGTGCCGCATCAGCTGCTGTATTTGAAACAATTGAAGCAGATGGTTTATTGGACAATGCGGCAAAGATGGGTGACTATGCTTTTGAGCAACTGGCAGATATGGCAAATGAACTTGATGTTATTAAAGAAGTCAGAGGTATAGGTTTGATGATAGGCATAGAGCTTAAGGTTCCGGCAGCAGAGGCGGTAAAAAAGTGTATGGATGCCGGGCTGCTGTTGAACTGTACTCATGATAGCGTGATAAGGTTTATGCCGCAACTGAATGTGAAAAAGGAACATATAGATAAGGGTCTGGGAATCTTAAAAGACGTTTTGAAGGCCGTCTAATTAATAACTAAATAATTATAGGAAAAATTATGCGGTGTAAAAATCTGGTTTCAATCTCTGATCTCGGGCTTGAAGATATAGATGAGCTGTTTGAGTTAACTGCCAAAATGAAGGAGTCTTATAAAAGCGGTGAGGCTGACCATTGTCTTGCCGGTAAAACGCTCGGTATGATTTTTGAGAAAAGCTCGATGCGAACGAGGGTTTCCTTTGAAGTTGCCATGACACAGATGGGGGGACATGCGATATACCTGACCAAGCATGACATAAATCTTGGTGAACGCGAATCAATAAAAGATGTTGCAAAAGTTTTATCACGATATGTGGATTGTATTACCATTAGAACCTATGCTCATGAAACGGTTATTGAGCTTGCTAATAGCTCCTCCGTACCCGTAATTAATGCGCTTTCAGATTATACTCATCCATGTCAGGCTCTTACGGATTTGTATACAATAAAGGAAAAGAAAGGCAGCCTTGACAATGTTAAATTAGTATATGTTGGCGATGGAAACAATGTTGCCAGATCATTAGCCTTCTTATGTGCGAAACTGAATGTCTCATATAAGGCAGTTTCACCTGAAAATTATGAATTATCCGCGGAGTTCTTGGAAGAGGTTAAAAAAATAGCAGAAAGCAACAAAACCTGCATTGAACAACTTAGAGACCCAAAAGAAGCAGTTGAAGATGCGGATGTTATCTATACAGACACATGGGTTAGTATGGGGAAGGAAAAAGAAGCCGTGACCAGGCGTAATCATTTTAAAGGGTTTCAGGTTAATGATGAATTAATGTCTCATGCAAAGAAGGATGCTTTAGTGATGCATTGTCTGCCGGCTCATCGGGGTGAGGAGATTACGGATGACGTTATAGATAGTCAGCATTCCATTGTTTACGATCAAGCTGAAAACAGATTACACGTTCAGAAGGCTCTATTGAAGCTTCTCATTTGTAAGCAAGAATAGGAAGTTTTTTTCAGGGTGCTCTTTTTTTAAAAGATTAAACTATAGAAGTAACAAAAGAGGTCTATAATGCGAAAAGACGGAAGAAAACCTGATGAAATGCGCCCTGTCCTGATAGAAAGAAATTATACAAAATTTGCACAGGGTTCTGTTCTTATACAAGTTGGGGATACAAGAGTAATATGTACGGCTTCAGTAGACGAAAGTGTGCCGCCTCATAAAAGAAATACCGGCCAGGGGTGGGTTACAGCAGAATATTCTTTACTACCCGGCTCTACACCAAAGAGGGTTTCAAGGGAATCCTCACGTGGCAAGGTAGACGGTCGTACTCATGAAATTCAAAGGTTGATAGGGAGGTCCTTGCGTGCCGTTGTTGATTTGTCGGCAATTGGCGAAAGGACAATATGGATAGATTGTGATGTGATTCAGGCTGACGGTGGGACACGGGTTGCGGCTATTACGGGCGCATACGTTGCGTTAGTTGATGCCGTCAACTGGTTGAAGAATAATGGTGAAATCACAGGTGAACCGCTTTTGGGGAGTGTGGCGGCTGTGAGTGTGGGAGTAGTGGATGGTATGCCTGTCCTGGATCTTTGTTATGAGGAGGATGTCTCGGCAAGTGTTGATATGAATATAGTATTAACGGGGAAGGGTGAATATATAGAGTTGCAGGGTACTGCGGAGAAGCGGACATTCTCAGAGGAGGAGCTAAGTCAAATGATTAGGCAGGCAAAGAAAGGTATAAGTGAATTAACCAGGATACAAAAAGAAGTATTGGATGGTTAGTGATAATAAAAGAAGGCTGTAGGGGCGTACCCGCCCGAACGACGTAGTCGGGCAGGTTGCCACCTGACCGAATGGGTACAGGCGGGTACGCCCCTACATAGTATGCTGCAACCTGTCTATTATTCAGGCGGGCTATGCTATTTTATGGAGCAATATAGCCGTGAAGGTAAGTAGAATTGTAATTGGGACTCACAATTACAAAAAGAGAGAGGAGATCAGGGATATTCTGAGCGGAATACCTGTAACGCTGCTGGATTTAGAGGATTTTGAGAATCCCCCTGATGTTATTGAAGATGGTTTTACATTCGAAGAGAATGCAATAAAGAAGGCGCTCGAACTGGCCAGGTTCTGTAAAATGTATGTGATGGCAGATGATTCAGGATTAGAGGTTGATGCACTGGATAAACGCCCCGGTGTTTTCTCGTCCCGTTATTGTGGAGAAGATGCCGGTTACGAGGAAAAATGTTTAAGATTACTTGCGGAATTAGAAGGAGTCCCTTTTGAAAAGAGAACGGCGAGGTTTCGTTGTGCAATAGCGCTGGCCGAACCTGATAAGTTGCAGTTTGTTGTAGAGGCAAGTTGTGAAGGCTTTATTGATACTGAAGCTCGCGGAAAGAAGGGTTTTGGATATGATCCTGTATTCTATGTGCCGGAATATAAACGAACCATAGCGGAATTAGGATCAGAGGTGAAAAACCGGATCAGTCACAGGGCGTTAGCATTAGGGCTTTTCAGAAAAAGTTTGATAGAAATAATCAAATGAGTGTTGTACGGTAAACAAGCACGAATTGTACGTGTTGTATTTGAAGTATTTTAAAATATTTATCATGAAAGGGGAATTACATTGAGAAGCAAGGCAATAGTAAGTTTTTTATTTTCAGGTTCACTTTTTTGTTTAAGTTTTTCCAACACATTCGCTGATGAAGTAGATACTGATGCGATATATGCTGAAAAGTGCGCGTTATGCCATGGCGAGGATGGCAAGGGTACTCCAACTGGCATAAATTTTGGAGTTAAGAATTTTACTGACCAGGATTGGCTGAAATCACGTACGGTTGACGACTTTACAAACTCAATTACAAACGGAAATCCGGATAACCCTAACTACTTGCCATTTGGTGATATTTTATCAGAGGAAGAGATTGCGGCAATGGCCAATTATGTCATGGGGAGATTTAAGCAGTAAAAAACCCCGTTAACCGGGATAACAGGAGTTTCATTTGAATATCAATCTGATACGCAATTTTTGTATAATAGCTCATATAGATCATGGTAAATCTACACTTGCGGATTGCCTGCTTCAAAAGGCAAAGGCTGTGAATCCGAGAAAATTCCGTGAACAAATGCTGGATGATATGGATTTGGAAAGAGAGCGGGGTATCACCATAAAAGCCAGTGCAGTCTCTTTGAATTATGAGAAAGATGGAGAGATTTACTTATTGAATCTGATAGATACTCCGGGGCATGTTGATTTCAGCTATGAGGTGTCTCGAAGTCTCAGCGCCTGTGAGGGTGCGTTACTACTGGTTGACGCATCACAGGGAATAGAGGCGCAGACTATTACTAACATGTATATGGCAATGGAGAAAAACCTTGAAATAATACCGGTTCTTAGCAAGATAGATGTTAAATCTGCCAGACCGGAAGAGGTAAGTGAAGAGATAGTTCACATTCTTGGCGTAAAGGACGAAGAGATTCTGAGGGTAAGTGCAAAAACCGGTCGTGGGGTAGAAGATATTTTCGATGCCATAATAACAAAGATGCCGGCGCCTGATGGTGATGTGGACGCACCTTTACGAGCTTTGATCTTTGATTCTGTTTACGATGATTATCGTGGTGTGATTGTTTATATAAGGCTTATCGATGGTTCAATCAAGGTAGGCGACAATATTTTTATGATGAAGTCTAATAGTTCGTTTGAGGTTATTGAGTTGGGTGTGTTCAAACCTGATATGACCCCGGTTGAAGTATTAAGCACTGGAAGTGTTGGTTATTGTATTGCAAATATGAAATCTATACATGATGTTCATATAGGTGATACGATAACCTTGTCGAAACGCAGGTCTATGGTTGCCCTGCCAGGTTATCGCAGGCCGCTTCCTATGGTTTATTGTGGTTTGTATCCTTCAAACAATACAGATTACATGCCTTTGAGAAATGCGATTGAAAGACTGTGGCTTAATGATTCCTCGTTTTCATTTGAGCCAGAAACCTCTCAGGCCCTGGGGTTTGGTTTTAGATGCGGGTTTCTCGGGCTTTTACATATGGAGATTGTGCAGGAGCGTCTGGAAAGAGAGAGTAATATCGGGCTGGTACAAACAGCGCCAACTGTGACATACGAGGTACTGACTTGTGATGGCAGGGTAATAAATGTCGACAATCCTGAGAAATTGCCTCCCGTAAGCTCAATAGAAGAATTTCGCGAACCTGTAGTTGAAGCCAAGATTATTCTTCCATCAGAATATATCGGGGCAATTATGCAGTTGGTCGACGAAAGAAGGGCTACATACAAGAGCACAGAATATTTGAGTGAAAAGCGAGCCATACTTACGTATAAAATTCCATTGGGAGAAATAATATTTGATTTTTATGATAAATTGAAGTCCTTGACAAGAGGGTTTGGCACGCTGGACTATGAGTTTATTGGTTATGTGCCTGAGGATCTCGTGAAACTGGATATTCTGGTTGCAGGGAAAAAGGTAGATGCCCTTTCGTGTATTATTCACCGGAAGAAGGCAGAGGTTAAGGCTAGAAATTTAGTAAAGAGTTTAAAGAAAGATATATCCAGGCATATGTTTGAGATATCTCTTCAGGCAGCTATTGGGAGCAGGGTTATTGCAAGAGAAACAATACGTCAAATGTCAAAAAATGTTACGGCGAAATGTTACGGCGGTGATGTTACCAGAAAACGAAAGCTTCTTGAAAAACAAAAAGAAGGAAAAAAGAGAATGAAAAATGTCGGTAGTGTAGAAATTCCGCAAAGCGCGTTTTTGTCTGTATTGGCTGCTGGTGAATAAAATATGAGTAATACAGAACAAAAAGTTGGTGTCGAAAAGAAAAAAGATAAAAAGAAAAAGGGATTTGTTCGTGAAAACCTCGAATCAATTTTGATTGCCGTAGCGCTGGCTTTTGTGTTGAGGATATATGTGGTAGAAGCTTTCAAAATTCCTACAGGATCAATGGCGCCAACATTGTTGGGACAACATAAATCGGTTAAGTGTCCTAATTGTGCCTGGAAGTTCAAAAGTAATCACGGCTTAAATTATGTGAAATGCCCGAATTGTTTTTATAAGATACGCATATCTGAATATGGGAATAGGGGAGGCAACAGGATACTTGTAAATAAGTTTGGTTATGATTTTGGCAAACCGGAAAGATGGGATGTTGCAGTTTTTAAATATCCATTTGACGATGTTACCTGTTTATCATGCGGCCACTCTTCAACCCAATCAATGATATGCGAAAAGTGCTCTAGCGCAGTGAAAGGTGAAAATTACTTTAAGGCTAAGTTTAATAGCATAAAAGGGTTTATTGGTATAAGGCAATATCATAAAGTATTATGTAAGTCTTGTAATACAGTGGACGCTATTCTTTGTGAAACGTGTGGTTCCACAAATGTTCATGTTGATCGCAAGAATTATATAAAGCGTTTGATTGGTTTACCGGAGGAAAAGTTACAGATTGTAAATGGGGATATTTACATTAATGATAAAATAGAAAGGAAGCCGGCAAAGGTTCAGGAAGCGCTCTGGGTGCCGGTTTTTGATAGTAATTATCCGGTAAAACAGGAAATAGTTGAGAACTGGGAGGTAAAAGACGAATTCTGGGATATTGACGGAAAACAGTTGCAACTACAGTTACCAGAGGGAATTGATCAGAAATCATATATAACATTTAGCAGAAAGATTACAGATTACAGCGTTTACAACGGTGAGAACGCTGAAGCAGTAAATGGCGATATTATGATAAAATTTGATGTGTCAGTTTCTGGAAATAATGGAGGTATTTCAATTATACTGGAGGAGAATGAGAAATCAATTGAGGCTTTTGTAAGTTCAAGGGGAGATGGAAAGGAATCGTATTTAAAGGTATCAGAGTCGATTGTTAAAAGTGATGCTGGAGTTTTTATAGAGCCTGAAAAAGGATGCAAAATTGAATTCTCGAATGTTGATAATAAAATTATACTGAAACTGAATAATTCAGTGGTTTTTTCTCATACCTATGATACTGATTTATCATCATTGAAAGATCAAACGAGATCCAGCGGATTGAAGATTGGCGGGATAAATACTGGAGCTGTATTTAAAAATATTTCAATCTTCCGTGATGTTTACTACACAGATGCCGGAGAATGGGGCACATTCATACCTGTTGAAATTGGTAAAGAAGAGTATTTCTTTCTTGGTGATAATAGCAGGAACAGTAATGATAGCAGGTACTGGAAAATCGTTCCTGAGGATAGCCTGGTGGGAAAGGCATTCATGGTATTCTGGCCTCTGGGGCCAATTAAATTTATCAGATAGCTTACAGGACTGAAAAATGAAACTAATACAAGCTGTTGAAATAGAGAAATCTTATGGCAAAAAGACTGCCGTGGATCGCATCAGTTTCGAGGTTCATTCCGGAGAGATAGCAGGGCTTCTAGGACAAAATGGCGCCGGAAAAAGCACGGCTTTTTCAATAGTGATTGGCATGATCAAACCAGATTATGGAAAAGTATTCTTTCGTGGTGAGGATGTTACGAACATGCCAATATACATGCGCGCAAGATTAGGTATGGGGTATCTTTCTCAGGAACCATCAGTGTTTCAACGTTTAACGGTTGAAGAAAATGTACTAGCCGTGTTAGAGATGATTAAATTCAATTATAGAGAAAGAATGAAAAGACTAAATCAGGTTTTGGGAGAACTGGGGTTAACGCATTTATCAAAGAAAATGGCTTATACACTCTCAGGTGGCGAAAGAAGACGGCTTGAGATTGCAAGAGCAATGTCAACTTCACCCTCACTAATCCTCCTGGACGAACCATTTTCATTTATTGATCCAATAGCTGTTGCAGAGATTCAGGATATTGTCTTAGGCCTGAAAGAACAGGGTATCGGAATATTATTAACAGATCACAATGTGAGGGAAGCATTAAGCATTACGGATCATTCTTATATCATTAATACGGGAACTATTATAACCAGTGGTACGACGCAAAAGATAATTAATGATCCACTTGCAAGAAAATCATACTTAGGGGAAAAATTCCTGAGTAATGACATAAGAACCCCGGAGTCCTTTAAAGTTTATACCGGAAATGGAAGAGGAAAGGGGATAAAAGAGAAGAAAGAAGGAAGAAAGAAAAAAAGCTTAAAAGAATTGTAATATATCATAGCTGTGGTTGATTTTGGGAAAATATTCATTTTTATTGGTTTCTTACTGGTAATAATTGGATTTGTTTTTATTTTAGGAAACAAGATACCGTTTATTGGTAAGTTTCCTGGTGACATAGCCGTTGTGAGGAAAAATTATAGTTTCTACTTTCCCGTTACAACCTGCATCATCATCAGTATTGTCTTGTCTTTTATCTTATGGTTTTTTAATAAAAGATAACGACGTCTGCAAGTGTTGCAACCATCAAAATCATACTTATAATGCCATTGACAGTAAAGAAGGCCAGGCTTATTTTTGACAGATCATGTGGTTTTATCAGTGAATGCTCGTAAACCAGCATTATGCTAACAATACAAACTCCTCCGAAATAAACAAAATTAAGCTTCGCAAAGTACATAAAAAGAAACAAGACGATTACCATAAGAAAATGCAGTACTGAGGATAGTATGAGAGAATTCTTAATCCCCATTTTCTTGGGGATAGAATATAATCCGGATTTTATATCATGCTCTAAATCCTGACAAGCATAGATAATGTCGAAACCCGCAGTCCACAGCAGTACAGCAAGTGCAAGTATAAAAGGGGCAATATCAATTTCTCCTGTTACTCCTATCCAGGCGCCTATTGGGGATAATGCAAGTGAGAGTCCCAGAACAAGATGTGATAAATTGGTAAATCTTTTGGTGTATGAGTAACCAAAAATTATCAGGAGGGCTAACGGAGATATGAGTAAACACAAGCGATTCAACATTCCGGCTAAAACAATAAACAAAAGTGTACACGAGATCGTGAAGAACCAGAGATTTGCTTTTCCTATAATGCCCTGGAGTTGGATACGGTAAGAGGTTCTGGGGTTGCCAATATCATATCCGGCATCCACAAGCCTGTTAAAAGACATTGCACAACTGCGCGCTACTACCAGTGAGCCTAATATTAATAAAAGTTGTCTTATGCCAGGCATACCTTCTGCGCCAATAAATGCACTCATTACGGCAAATGGTAACGAGAAGATGGTATGTGAAAATTTTATTAGTTTTAGAATGGAATAAAACTTTATGAGCATGTTTTGATCAGATCTTAACATCAGCGATTATAAACCTTCAATGTTTTCCAGGTTCAAGGATTACACCAGTACGTTCTGAGATTATATATGCCTCCAGCGCCTTCATCCTGGGATCATCATCTGAAAGCTTTTTACCTTCTTGCGGGTTTTCAATACACCAGTTGATCATATCTCTCAGGAGCGCCGCCTTTTTTGTTTGTGTCTGAAATTTTGGATATGTTTCAGGGTGTGTATTTGAAGCATTGGGGTGGCACATATCACAGGAAATTCCATTTGTGCCAAGTGTCGGGTCATGAAAGATTTTATATCCCGTATCAATCATGCGGTTTAATTCTGCTGCCCAGATTCTTTTCTCCCTCTCTGTATGTGGTTTTCCCCCGTGTACTAGAACTAAAGGCAACTCTTCTATCGCTGTAACACTTATAAAAGGGTCGCCATTAATTGAAAGCTGTATAGCTATTTCGGTCTCAGGTATCTTTGCCGTAATCTCCTCTTCACAGTAACCCATTAAGGCCGTAAGGAGTTTTGCAACTTCCCTCGCTTTTTGTTCAGGCATAGGTTCTCCTTCCTTATATCCTTCTACGATAACTTTTTTCTTCCCATCACAGGCAGTAACAATCTGCACAGACTGTTCATTAGATTGTTGAATAACGTTAGATACATTAGTAGCAGAATTATTATCTGCATTTACAGACGCAGCGTACATCATCAAAATAGCAATCAAGCCCATAAACATTTTATGTGTAGTTTTCATCCTCATTTTCCTCCTGTCATATTTCGTTATATTGATATTCTTTAGTTTCATGTAAGAAAGTTAATAAGAAGGTCCTGGCACAAGTCCTCTACCTGTCGATACCTTATCATATGAAACAATCATAGGATTTCTATCCCATAGTTTGTAAGTTTTATTGACATTTCCGTCGTGAAGTGTATCAACTATTCCCCATCCAGTACCATCAAACTGATTAAATGGATCTGGCCTGTCCATTTGAACCGTAAGCTTTGGTATGCCTTCTGGCGCATATGGCCATGGCCAGGCTGTTGACATCATACCATGAAATGTAATGTTCCTTATCTTATTCGTAAGTGCCTGGTGTGTGTGTCCATGAATGACAGTTACTGCTTTGAATGTGGATAGCAGTTCCTGAACTTCCTCTGCATCGTCAGTCCAGAAATTCCATGCCTTGTATAATTTATACAAAGGTGAATGTGAAAATACTATTATTGGAGTATTCTTGTTAATTGCAGATAGGTCGTTACTCAGCCATTTACATTGTTCTTTGCCAACGGTAAATGGTCTGCCTTTAGGGTTATCAAGTTGTGCCATGAATAGCATTCGTTCCATTGGCGTCATTTTGGGTTTCGACCAGTAATCTTCTACCACTACACTATTAAGCACGATAAAGTGTATTCCCTTGTGATCAAAAGAATATGTAGGTTTGCCGAAATATTCCCTCCAGACCTCACCCATATCAAAATACCAATCATGCTCACCAACCATCATGTACAATTTAGGTTTTACTCCGGCAATTATTTCCTTTCCGAGAGATAATTCTTCTTTTAGTCCCAATTGTGCCAGGTCGCCTCCGTAAAGTACAAAGTCTGGTTGTGGCTCCAGGGCATTCACATCCTCGACTGCCTTAATGAGAGACTTTGCAAATCTATGTTCCCTGCCGCGAGCTAAAAGGTGTGAATCGGATATGTAAGCAAACGTAAATTCATCTGTTCCGTATTTTACTTCAGCTTGGCGTACAAGCGTTTGAGAAGAACAACTTGTAATTAAGCCCGAACCGGTGGCAAATACTCCAGTTGCAATTGCAGTCTTTAAGAATTCTCTACGGTTTAATCCTGATAAAGATTCATTTTCTGTTTTTCTATCCTGTTTGCGCTTTCTTATACTCATATTATTTGTCTCCTAAAAAAGTCTTTGTACAGGTTATATTCCATTAATTTTATGGATTTAGTTCTTTAATAAACTCTGGCAAATCGTCACTCGTTAAGGCCTTCATAAATTCTACCAAATCTTTTTTTTCTTCATCAGAAAGATTAAGAGGTCTCATTCCCCCATCTAAATATGGGTTTGGGACTCCGCCTTTATTGTAAAATTCAACGACACTCTCCAGTGTTTTCTCACTGCCGTCATGTAAATATGGAGCAGTAAGGGCGATATCTCTAATGCCTGGGGTTTTAAAAGCCCCTATATCCTTTGGCTCTCTGGTTACTAAAAAACGTCCCAGCTCAGCAGATGCCTTATCATGTGCAAGTGCAGACGGATCTGCATCAGTGCCGGCTGCTTTGCGTGCTAAAGCTTCAAAATCCTTATCTTTCATCGCAACGCCTATATTGTGGAATTTATTATCAGTAAAAAATGGGTAAGATTCGGTAAATTCATGACAGGTCAGACAGCGCGCCTTTCCCTGAAATAACTCCCATCCTCTCTTTGCAGAATCACTAAGCGCCGAACTCTCTCCAGCAATAAACCTATCAAATGGCGTATTCAAGGTGATAAGGGTTCGTTCAAATGATGCAATGGCCTGTACAATGTGATCGATAGTAATCTTGTCAGTTTTAAATACAGTTTTAAATAATGAATTATATTCTGATATTGTTGAAATCTTTTCAACTAAAGCATCATGTGAAGGCATGCCCATTTCCATTGGATTTGTTATGGGTTGCTTGGCTTGTTCTTCTAATGTCAGGGCTCTTCCATCCCAGAATTGAAAATCAAAGAAAACAGCGTTTAACGTGGTAGGACTGTTCCTGGCGCCTTTTTGTCCTTTTATGCCTACGGCGACAGTTTTTCCATCTGCAAAGCCCTTTTGAGGGTCGTGACAGGTGGAGCAACTTACAGTATCATCAGCAGAAAGGCGTTTGTCAAAATACAAATTTTTCCCTAGATTTACTTTTCCATTAGTTAAAAGATTATTTTCCGGGATTATGGGTTCTAAAACATACGGAGGGAGTTTTAGTTCATACGGTTCATCAGCGGACTGTGCAAAACCAGGGGATTGCAGGAAGCAGACAAATCCAGCGCTGAAGATAAGTGAAGTCAGAATAAAGACTATACTGCGGATAAGTTTGCTATGTTTTCTCTGCATACTTTTCTCCTATCTATTTAAGGAAGTTTATTTAAATGTAAAGTGGTCATCTGTAAACGTATTACTGGGGTAAGCAAATTTAATTACATCACTCAGACTTTTCCTGTTAAACGACACTGATTAAGGCCATTATTGTTAAGATGCCTTTCCGGATCGTCCTCTTTTGTGTGAGCGGCGCCATGTCTTACGAGGTAAATTTCCATTTTAGCTCAGTTCTGAAAGAAATTTCAATTTGGGCTCTTAAAAAACTTTCCTCACTCATTTGAGTTGGGGAATCAGTCCAATGCATTAGATACAGATACTCCAACACCACTGCCAAGAAAGTCCCAGACCAGGTCCTTGTAACTCCAATTGTTATGTTTGGTCTCATCATTAATTTCTTTAGCTATACCGCATGTACTTGAGAACGAGAAACCAATTATACTTGCGTCATCCTTGTCCGCTTTTCCCGCTCTTGCTATTGAATATGTCAGTGCTCCAATCAGGAAGGAAGCTGAAAAGTGTTGTGCTTTATCGTTTGCAAACCATTTATCTTTTTTGGCAGTGGAGGGTGATGTTATTTTCTGGTTTGCTGCACATCCTGAAAGGCATATCAATAATACTGTTAGAAAAATTCTATGTTTGAATTTTGCATTCAGGACCATAAGATAATTAATTTGTTAAACATTTCTCTCTTTGAAATCATCATCTTTCAGAATCACGTCAATCTCAGATAACAAATCGCGGCAGAAACCTTTTTCTAATTCACTTTTGCTCAAGATAGATGCAAGTATGATAGCTTCTTCTTTGTTCAGGCCGATTGTTACTTCCGGCAAAACTCTTCTTCTGTCAACAACTCTCATTAAAATGCTCCTTGTTTTATTTATAAATAAGTTATGCCTAAATCGTCAAATCTATAATCGTATACTTACCATCCATCACATCATCGAGGCTGGTAGAAGAAATAGCGAGATTATGACACGAAAAAAATAATATAAATGGTATTAATGATATTTTTTTAACATTCTTACTAAGACAAATTTCCATTATTACATATATAACCTGATCAATCACAACTCTAAGATTATATTTTAAGAGAAATTATTTCAATTAAAATTTATAATAAGTCTTTCTTTCCCTGGTAGGCTTCCAATGGTTTATTTATATTGACCGCCTATGATATTGCTGTTAAAATCAAAATCCAACCAATTTTTCTAAAGATAGTTACAATGGAGCTTTACACGATATAATTATGCCGAATTTTATGCTTTCTAGAAATGTTCTAATGGGGTTTCTGCCTATTGTATTCATGGTTGCTGCCGGATGTGAAGGATTCCAGAAACCTGGCGAGTTTGTGGAGTCATTAAGGAACCCTACCTCTTTTCCAGAGATATATTTGCCAGAGATAAAGAATATTGACGACATTGTAAATGAAAAAGGTCTTGCAGAAGGTGAGAATGTGAAGATTATTCCAGTCGGCAGAGACAAGAGTTCGAGTATATACCTTTTCCAAATCCGGCAAGATGCTGAGATGGATGCCCATTATCATAAGTTACATGATGAGATAGTATACATTAAGAAAGGGAGCGGTATATTGGAACTTAATGAAACGCGCCACAGCGTAAAAGAAGGCATGATGGTGATAATTCCGAGACTAAGTGTACACAAATACGTTAATACCGGTGAAGTTACAAGTATTGCTGTTTCAATATTATCTCCTCCTTTTGACGGTAATGATGTGAAAGAGTTTAGAGTATCTACCGGCATTAAGAAGAAGAAAAAAGATATATATGACAAAGCCATGAATAAGTCCAGGAAAGAAATGAAGAAGGAGGACGGAGGGGATAAGAAATGGCTCGGTTTATGGGGTAAGGATGAAGAAAAAGTAAAGCCTGGCAAAAAAGAAGATGGGCGGGCGGGCGACGTGATTGAAGAAGAACAAAAGATTCTGGTCTTGACAGAAGAAGGAAGACAAAAGGTTAGAGAGGCAGGGCAGAAGGTTAAGAAAGAAGAAAAAGCGGTAATTGACAGGATTGTTCTTGACGAAAAACTTAAAGAATTGCATAAATTAAAAGATGATGGATTGATTAGTCAGGAAGAGTTTGAAGCTAAAAAAGCTGAAATAATCAGTGAGAGCGGATTGAAAGATTTGTGAATTCAGGAATTAAAGGATTGAGGGATTTGTGAAGATAATATTAACAAACGATGACGGTATATACTCACCGGGTATTTTGACACTTAAGAAAGCGCTGACGCCATTTGGTTCTGTTACAGTTGTTGCGCCGGATGTTCAAAAAAGTGGTGTCGGGCATGCGATAACCTTCAGCCATCCTTTGAGAGTGAGAGAGGTGTCTGCAAATGGTGATTTTGTTGGTTATGGAATCGACGGCTCACCGGCAGATTGTGTCAAGCTTGCGGTGAGGGAAATAATGAAAGAGAAATCTGACCTGCTGGTGTCCGGTATAAATATAGGCGCTAATGTTGGCATTAATGTATTATATTCAGGGACAGTTGCCGCCGCTATCGAAGGGGCTGTTTTAGGTATCCCATCCGTGGCAATTTCTCTGGAAATTTCAGAATCGTCACCTGATATCCAGGGTGCTGCTGTTATAGCAAAAGAGATAATTGGCCATATAATCAATAAAGAATTACCAAGAGGGACTCTGCTCAATGTAAATATCCCTCTGATATCGAAGGATAAGATAAAGGGTATAAAGATTACCAGGCAATTCTCCGGTGATTTTGATGAGCATTACGACAGACGCACCGACCCACGCGGCATAGCCTATTACTGGCTTGCGGGAACCGGCTGGCCGAAAATAGATGTTGTCGGCACTGATATGCATGCGCTTAAAGAAGGTTATATTTCTATAACCCCGCTCAGATACGATCTGACAGATTATACCTTTCTTAAAGAGGTTGAATCGTGGGGATGGTGAAAAAATAGTTAAAATGTCAGGAAATAAGAACTGTTTTCCACTTAACTGATATATAAATTTAATGAAAGGAGTATTTATGAGTCGTCAACTAACTGCAATTATAGAGCGTGAAGAAGATGGGTATGTGTCTTTATGTCCGGAACTGGATATTGCCAGTCAGGGAAACACTATTGAAGAAGCTAAAAGAAATCTTCAAGAGGCATTAGAGTTGTTTTTCGAATGCGCATCATCAGAAGAAGTTAAAACTCGACTCCATAATGAAGTTTATATAACACAACTTGAGGTGGAAGTTGGCTAAATTACGCGTACTTTCTGGTAAGGAAGTTTGTAAAATTTTAGGCGCTGTATAAAATAGTGTTGCTGACCATGAAATTACAGTAATTTGTTGTATGTTGTTATACTAGTAATAGTTACAGAAATTGCAGCAACACTATTTTATACAGCGTCAAATTTTATCAAATCATTGTTTTAAAGAAGTACGAATACGTGGAAGTCATATTGTGATGCAATGTAAGGAGGAGGGAAAGACAATAACAGTTCCTGTACCTAATCACGCTGAACTTCGTATTGGTACACTGCAATCAATCATTCGTCAATCAGGTATTCCACGAAGAAAATTTGAGGTTTAAGCCGATAATCAAGAACGAATTGCCAAGAGGAGCTCTACTCAATGTAAACATTCCTCTTATACCGAGAGATAAGATAAAAGGTGTAAAGATTACCAATCAATTCTCTGGTGATTTTGATGAGTACTATGACAGACGCACCGACCCGCGCGGGCGTGATGATTTTTTTGGAGTACATCGTCCGTGACGATGTTATTTGGAGTGCATTGACCCCCGCCCAAACGCTTGGCGCCCGCCCGTGCCGGTATCTGCCCGACTACGTCATTCAGGCGGGCGAACGGGGGCAGGTGTGACAATGCTTTAATACACATCATCACGCTCGCACACCAAAACGCATCGACATGGTCGATGCACTCCAAAAACAATGCTTCGACTACGCTCAGCATAACGACTGAAAGGAGTTAGTATATATGAAGATAAGAACAAAATATCTGGGCTTTTTATCTCTTTTCATTATCATGTTCACCGGCTTGATACTGGGAGTAGTCTTGCACATGAAAAAACTTAACTCTAAGAACATTAAAGAGATGCTGAACTATCAAAACGAAAATGAAATGGTATACAGTCTTGAGTTGTCCCTTAATAAGCTTATCATGCCCGCCAACGATTACCTTATACATGGGGATGAAGAGGAGAGATATACATTTGAAGACCTCGTTGCGGATGTGAACAGGCAATTTGAGATACTGGAAGGTAAACATTACTCCACACGAATTATGGCAGAAGAACGAGAGCTACTCGCCAGTTTGAAGGATAAATATACCATCGTAATATCCCTTGCTGAAAAGATTTTTGATATACCCAACCCCACAGGCAATGAAGAGGGAGCGCTCCTTATGGAGGAGATGGATTTATTAATTGACAATATGACCAAAGATGCGAAGGAGCTCAACAGGAAGGCTCGTCTCAATACACTGGTGAAAGTTGAGGCTATAGATGCTCAATTCCACAGATACATGATTATAGTGTTGTGCATATTAGTTGTCATAATTGTAAGCACTGGTCTTTATGGACTATTTCTCACAAAAGGCATTGTCATTCCAATAAGGCGTTTTGTTGAATATACAGGGTTTGTGAGAGCGGGTAATTTTGAACGGAGATTGGATATAAAGACAGGGGATGAAATCGGCACACTGGCTGTGAGTCTTAACGGGATGACACAGAGACTCAAGGCATCCCAAGATACTATTAAGGAACATACTGATAAGCTGGAGGAGACGGTAGGAGAAAGGACCAGGGCGCTCAAAGATGCCATAGAAGAACTTCAAGAATTAAATATCAAGGTAGAAAATGCCAAAAGGGATTGGGAAACAACCTTTGATTCCATCTCAGATATAATCAGTATCCTCGATAGTGACTTCAATATCACCAGATGCAACCAGGCGCTTGCCCGTAAATTTAATACAAAACCTGAAGAACTTGTTGGGAAAAAATGCTACGAGGTATTTCACGGCAGTGACGAACCATGGCCGGCATGTCCATTCGTAAGGTGCAAGGAGACACTGAAACCTGAAACAGAAGAGATAGAATGTATGGGCGGTTTTTACACTATTTCCTGCTTTCCAAGATTAGATGAGGCGGGGGAACTCAATGGTATCGTACATGTTGCAAGGGACATCACCGAGCGTAAAAAAGCGGAGGAACAAATAAAACTAAGCTTAGAGAAATTGAAAATGACCTTAGAAGGAATCATTAATGCCCTGGCATTGACGGTTGAACAGAGAGACCCTTATACGGCCGGTCACCAACAACGTGTGAGTCTCCTTG
>MHZA01000082.1 GCA_001828595.1 Planctomycetes bacterium RIFCSPLOWO2_12_FULL_40_19 | reverse complement strand
TCATTCCCTCTTTACCTAATGTCGAAAGATAGATGCATGTCCTGAGCGCCAGAAGCTGCTGATTTGTGCAGATATTCGATGTTGCCTTTGCACGCCTGATGTGCTGCTCTCTTGTCTGGAGTGTTAGTGTAAAAGCACGCCTGCCTTTTGTGTCGACAGTTGCGCCCGCAAGCCTGCCAGGCATCTTTCTTATAAACTCTTTGTTGACTGCAAAAAAACCGGCATGAGGGCCGCCGTAATTAATATAATTACCCAAAGCCTGTATATCTCCAACTGCTATGTCTGCGCCATATTCACCCGGCGGTTTGATTATGCCTAATGACATTGGATTGACACATGCAACAAAAAGCGCTTCATTTTTGTGGGTTAATCCGGCAAGTTCTTCAGTCTCTTCAAGGCATCCAAAAAAGTTTGGTGTCTGGATTAAGACACATGCTGTATTGTTGTCAATCATAGCATCGAGGTTTGAGATGGACGTAATGCCGTCTTCCATCTCAACCTCTATTAGTTTGACATCCAGTTCCTGCAGGTAAGTTGATATTACCTCTCTGTATTCAGGATGAACGGTTTTTGAGATCAGGACGTTCTTCTTCTGTTTGTATCTTATGGCCAGCATGGCGGCTTCCGCCAGGGCCGAAGCTCCGTCATACATTGAGGCGTTTGCAACGTCCATTGCCAGCAACTCACACATCATGCTCTGAAATTCATAAATACCCTGTAGGGTTCCCTGGCTTACCTCAGGCTGATAAGGGGTGTAGCAGGTGTAGAATTCTCCTCTGCTGCTTAAATGGTCAACAATACATGGGATAAAGTGTTCGTACGTACCAGCGCCAAGATAAGAAGCATATTTATTCAGGGATGCGTTTTTGTCACTTAATGATTTGAGGGAGTGTTTCAACTCCATTTCGGATATACCGGCGGGTATGTTTATCTTTTTACATAGTAATTCTTCCGGTATGTCTGCTAAAAGGTCTTCGATTGAATTAACGCCGATTTCTTTAAGCATTAATTTGATGTCAGACTCAGTGTTGGGAGTATAGTTTATTTTGCCTGGCAAAGTTTTTCGTATTCCTTGTTTGACAAGAGATTGGATAATTGCTGAGGATCTTCCATTTCAATAATAAAAAACCACCCTTTGCCGTAAGGGTCTTCGTTTATTAACTGCGGATTGTTCTCAAGATCGGTGTTCGTTTCTATAACCTTGCCCGAAACCGGCGCATAGATATCATATGCGGCTTTAACCGACTCGACAACAGTGCATGCCCCACCGGCCTTGACAATCCTGTCTAAAGCCGGTAATTCTACATACACAACATCGCCTAGCTCGCTTTGCGCATGTGACGTGATGCCAATTCTGGCTTTATTATCTCCTTCTTTCTTTGCCCACTCATGGGTTTTTGTATAGAACAAATCTTCCGGGAAATCCATTTAGCCGCCTTTCTTTGTCTTAGGTGATAAAGGGTGCATCTACAATTTGAGCAGGGTAATCCGTATCCCTGATTTTTATATTAATCTGATCCTTGCTTTCAGCAAAACGCTTGAGAACATAGCCAATGCCTATACCTATTTCAAGGGAAGGACTGAACGTTCCACTCGTTACCTTGCCTACAACATTGTCATGATGTGTTATTTCATTGTCTGTTCTCGGTATACCCTTATCAAGCATCTTAAATGCAACAAGCATTCTTTTTAATCCATATTTTTTCAGTCTTAATAATGAGTCTTTTCCGATAAAGTCCGCCTTATTAAATTTTACTGTCCAGCCTATGCCGGCTTCCAGTGGTGTTATAAATTCATCGATATCGTTGCCGTAGAGCAGGTAACCTGCCTCTAATCTCAAGGTATCTCTTGCACCAAGGCCTGCGGGTTTCAGGTACATGTCTTTGCCTTTTTCAAGTAATATATTCCATAAGTCTACGCAATGTGAATTGCCGACAAAGATCTCAAATCCATCCTCACCCGTGTAACCGGTTCTGGATACTGTCAATTGCATTTCTCCCACAGTTACTTCCATAAATTGAAAACGAGAGAGAAATGTACATTCCTCACCGCATACCAGACGCATAATGTCTTCAGACTTTGGCCCCTGAACAGCCAAAAGGGATATTTGATCGCTTAAATCATTTATATTCACATTATCTGTCTTAAATATATTTATCCACTTATTGTCCTTTTTGGTATTGGCGCAATTTACTACTAGCATATATTTTTCAGGGTTGTATTTAAAAATGACAATATCATCAATAATGCCTCCTTCTTCATCGCAAATAGGAGTGTATGCGGCTTTATAGTCCGGCAGGTTACTGACGTCATTTGTTATAATCTTCTGAACTAATTCCGTCGCCCCTTTGCCTTCTATAACTATTTCGCCCATATGTGAAATATCGAAAAGGCCGGCATTGTTTCTTACGCATTTGTGCTCACTTATAATGCTGCTATATTGCAGAGGCATAAGGAAACCGTGGTAATCTACAAACTTTGCGTTGAGATCTAAATGCACGTCATATAATTGTGTTTTCTTGTTACTATCAGTCAACAGAATATCCTCTTTCTTTAAGCTATTGTCTTTGTGGCATTAATCTCTTTTTTCAACATTTTCCTTGTAAAGTTCAGACCGTATTAATATATTAAAGTCGAGCGAAAATATCAAAGGGAATAATTATGAAATCAATGCAGGATGATAAAATAAAAAGGATACTTGTTGCTTGTGTTGTATTAATATTTATATGTGTAGTGTGTATATTTATCTCTATAAGGTTTGTGGATAAATACAGGGACAAGGTTGCTGAGACAGCATCATTAAAGCAAAAACTGGATGATCTTGAACAGGAGGTTAAGAAGCTGGATATCACGACTAAGGAACTGGAGGTCATGCGATATGATCTGAGCCTGGAGAAAGGACAAATAAGTAAGGACTATTCAACTATTAAAGATAAATACGTCTCTCTTGGAAAGATGATCAAAACACTGGAAAGGGATGTTAATAATTTGCAGAAAGTACTGAAAATTGCTGGAGATAACGAAGCTGACCCCGTAATAGATGATGAAGATAGCGGTGGAAATGAATCGCAGTTGAGAGCGCTGCAAAGCCGAAATGATGAGTTAGTAAAAGAACTTACAGCGAGGACTAAGGAAAAGATGATACTCAAGATTGCATTAGAGTCACAGGCAAATAGATTGGGTTTATCAGAGAAATATGATCCGGAATTGAAAAAAATTTTAAAGGAGTTTGTAACCAGCTTGCAGTAAAAAAAGATTTCCTTATTTTAAGTAAGTCCTGATGGCATCTTCAAATGGCATTGGCTGTATATTGAAATCGCTCTTCATTTCCGTAATGTCGCAGACGTTGTCCTCCCTCAGCATGATTAGTTGATCTCTGTTCAATGGTGGGTCTTTCAGTGTTTTCTCCATTAAGAAGGCGAGGGGTTTAAACATTGCCATTGGCAGGTGTATCTTGAATCTGTTCTTTTGCATAACCTTCATGATCGTATCAAGTATTTCGTTAAACGAGATTGCATCCGGGCCTCCGATTTCGTATGTCTTGTTTAAAATGTTGTCATTAATCGCAGCTTCTACGAAACAATGTGCAACATCGCCAACATAAATCGGCTGCATCCGGGATTCACCTTTTCCTATCACGGGGATTATGCGGGTTATGAATGTCTGCCTAATCATTTTTGCAAACATATTCACAAACTCGTCATCTGCTCCGCAGATAATTGGGGGCCTGAGAATTACGTATTTCAAGCCGCTGTTTCTCACAGCCTCTTCGGCCTGCCATTTTGTTTTATGGTAGCGGCTTATACCACCGGGCCTTGTCCCCAGGGCGCTCATATGAATATATTTCTTAACCTCTGCATTCCTGGCTGCTTCTAAAATGTTTTTTGTGCCTTCCGAATGAATCCTCTCAAAAGTGGAGCCTTTAATTTCTTTTATAATCCCCACCAGATGTATAACAGTGTCAATATCTTGAAGCGCTTCTTTAAGCGTGCCCGGAACAAGAATGTCACCGGTACAAAACTCCACATCCAGGCCATCGAGTACGTTTCGGGGAGAGGACTCACGCACAAGGCATCTTACCTTTTGACCTTTTACTACGAGCAATCGTACAATGTTTCTTCCGACAAATCCTGTACCGCCTGTTACCAGAATCATACTGCAACTCCTGTTAAAGTTATGATTTTATCTGAATACTAATGAAACTATGAATTGAAGTCAACCTTTGATTCGAAAATAGATTCCCGCTAAACAGACTGCGGATATAACAATGTAACTTAAAGAATCGCTCAATTAAGGTATGAGGTAAATCAACTCAAGTTATGTTGTTATTAAACTTAGTTCTATGACTTTCTATAAAAAAATCTGAAAGGCAGCGTCAAACATAAGATCGCAAAGAGTGTTGCTACTATGCATGGTGATGTCGGAAAATCAAAGTAATATGAAAGATAAAATCCCGTTAAAGCAGATATTATGCCTACAGTTACAGCTATAATAAAAACATTCTTCATCCTGTTCGCGAGAAGTAACCCATTCACGGCAGGCATTATCAGGAATGTAGTTATAAGCAGATTACCGGATGTTCGTATTCCAATAGATATAGCAGCTCCGATAGTAAGATAGAGCATTAACTCCCAGAACCTCGCCCTGATACCGGATGTCCTTGCCATCTCAAAGTCAAGTGTAACTGCGGTAAATTCTTTGTAGAAGAGAAAATGTGTAATGAAAATACATGCTATAATACCGAGCATAAAATATATTTGGTAAGGTGTTGACACAAGCACATTCCCAAAAAGCAGGTCATCGATTTCATGTATTCCCTTTGCGCTTTTGGATACCAGAAGGATTGTGGCAGCGCTTGCCACGACAAACCCCATGCCGATTCTGCTTTCATTTGACAACTTCCTTTCAGAGAACCTGATAGAAAAAATGGCAACCGCAAGAAAGGTAAAGAATAAAGAAATTGGCGTTGGGTTCAGGCCGGTTATTAATGCTATTGCTATGCCAGATGATGAGACCTGTGTAACCGCCACGCTGACGAAAACAATCCTTTTAAGCACGATGTAAACGCTCAGGAATGAACATACCAGGGCTACGAGCACCGAGCATGCTATAGGGTATTTGAAGAATTCAAGATTAATGAGAAAGTCATTCATTTAATTTAGGAATAATTGTCTTTTGACCTGAAATGTTGACAATCTTAACCACTGTTCCGTAAACCCTGGCCATGGTTTCTTCATTAAGCATTGAATCAACCGGTCCCAGTTTCAGGGTGTTATTATGGATTATAGACAGTGTTTTTACGTAATTGGCTACGATATTGAGGTCGTGGCTGACAAGGACTACCGTGAGTGCGTATTCAGTGTGCAGGGTCTTGATAAGTTCCATTATAGCTCTCTCGCCCTGAATATCCATTCCTTCTACCGGCTCATCAAGTATTAGAGTGTTCGGCTCGCCTACCATCGCCCTTGCTATTAATGTGCGCTGTTTCTGCCCGCCGGAGAGTTCTCTGTAGTTTCTGTTTGCCAGGGTTTCCATACCGACATTTTTCAGCATCTTCTCTGCCAGTTCATAGTCACAACTTTTCGGGCGTTTAAATATTCCCATCTTTGCATACCTTCCCATGAGAACCATATCCAGCGCCGTAATAGGGAATATCTCGTCTATAGATGCATGTTGAGGCACGTAACCGATGCTTTTCTTCTGTCCTTTTCCATTTTCAGGAAAGGAAATTTTTCCTTGTAACGGTTTCAGCAGTCCCAGTATTGCCTTCAGAAGGGTTGTCTTTCCGGCGCCGTTGGGGCCGACTATTCCAAAGAAATCACCTCTTTGTATATCGAAGTTAAGGGCCGTAAGCACCGGCTTACGGCCATAACCAAGTTGTACATTGCTGAACTTAATCATTTTGGGTTTATTCCCTGCTTTGTAAATGTGCTTATCAGATTGTCAATAATATAATCAAAGAGGTCAAAATAATCTTTAACTTCCTTTACGCCTTCGACTGAAACAGGCAGGGTTAACACACTTGCACCTGTTTTTAAAGAAATAAAATTTGGAATCTTGTTCTCGTAACATGGTTCCTTAATTATTACTTTAATGCCTTCTGCATTTATCTTCTTTATAAGGGCTGCAATATGGGCAGGCGAGGGCACTATCCCTGGTTTTAGCTCTACGTAATCCACTACATTGATCCCGAATCTCTTTGAGAAGTTCGGCCATGATTTGTGATAGGCGACTACGTTTGTGCCGGAATAAGGTTTCATTTTTTCCTGCCACCTGGACAGACGTGTGTCAATTTCCCTGTCGAATAGTCTTTTGTTTTCATTAAAATATTCAGCATTTTCAGGTGAAATCATTTTTAAACCCTCCAGAATATTTTGTGCGATTATCTTGCCGTTGAGAGGGTCCAGCCAGTAATGGGGGTTTCCGTAGATATGAATATCTCCCAATGACCTGTCAATCATGGTCCCTGCCTGCAAGCCCTGGTCCTGGAGATCTACACCTACAGAAGCGATTATGTGTCCCGGTTCTCCGAAACGTATCCTCGGATTTCTTGCGCCGTCTATTAACAGCAGCGCCCATGGTTCCAGATCAAGGCCTATTCTTATAAAAACATCTGCTTTGCTGAGTCTTACCATGAAGCTTGGTTTTGGATCGACTTGATGAGGATTCGCGTATCCCTGTGTAATACTTTCTACCTCGACTTTCCCCCCACCTATAAATTCAGTAATGGATCTCAAATCAGTTGATGTCGTTATAACTTTTATTTTATTTGCGAAGGCATTGCCCGGATTAAGAATGGCAAGAAAAAGGAATACATAGCAACTTATTATGGTTGCAGATCGTGATATCTTCTTTTTTAACATTTTGTTTCTCCGTAAAAACAATTAAAATGGATGCGGTCTGTGTGAGCCGATTGTGAAAGTTGCCTGCAATGTAAGTGCGTTATCACCTTCTTCAACCGGCATGGTTACAGAATTTCTTTCCTTATGGCTGTATTCCAGCCTCAGGCGTGTGAATTCACTCTGCCAGAAGGTCAGGTATGGAGAGATTGACCATTCACTGTCCTTATCATTTGTCGGAAACTGTGAGTAGTCAAACCTCAATCCGGCAAATAGCCTGCGGGTAAGTTGATATTCACCAAATGTATAAAAGCCAAGACTGTTAATGTCTTTAACGTCCTCTGTAATTCCATCATCATCAAAACTGCCGGCCTCTCTCTGGCTCGCAAAGAATTCAGTCTGCCAGATAAATGATTTATAAAGCTTCTGTCCTGGGGGGTCCCATCTAAATGTAAGGTCAACGCCTTCCATTGTTTGCCTGAAATTTCTCTTTGTCAGTGTTGTATTATCCGTATCGCTGATGTCGCGTGTCTGAAAGCTGAAGCCCAGTTCAATGGAGGAACTTAATGTCAAGGCAAAGAAGTTCTTTAAATGTGCCAGATATACCTGATCCCTTCCTTTTGCGCCATCCTCTGATGGTGTGAGCATCTCTCCGGTTAATTCAGAGTAAATATCCCATGGATTAGGAAGCAACTTGCTTATAGAGATTCCAGGTTCGCTCTGGCCTTCTTCGCCCAGAAAATTCTTAATCGGTCTGGGATAATCCATCTGGTCAATCTCAGGCCTGTGTGTCCTGTTCATCTTTCCAAAATTCGTTCGGAAAATCCCCGTCTTTGCCTGTAAACCAAAAGGGAGGTAAAGCCAGGTTATGTATCCTTCCTCTATAGTCGGAGCACCTCCATCTTCAAATGTAATAAAGAAATCTGTCCGTGCATAGGGATCCAATACTCCCTGAAGGCCCAGTTCCACCTCTCTCAGGCTGATTCTGTCTGCAAATTCATTCTCGGCAAACGGGCTGCCGGCACGGCCTGTATCTATACTCTTTTCGGGCCATGTAACATTGGCTATAGAATCTCCAATGACGCTTATGTCCATCATGAGATTCTGGAACGTACCTACTCCGGTAAAACCTTCGGGTGCGGCCGGTACGGAAGATACCGCCTGTTGATCAATAATATCAACTTGGTCTTCCTTGTCTTTAAACAACAACTCCAGTTCCTTCTCCAGAGGAGTCTCATCTGCCTCTACGGACTTCTGCTCCTCCAGCTTTACAATCTTCATCTGCATGTCATTAATCCTGGTCTCATAGTCATTCTTCATTTCCATAATCAAGGACTTTAATTCCTTAACTTCCTGGCTCAAAGTATCCTGATTTGCCAGGACAATTTCAGGCATAAAGATAAAAAATGACGTGATAAAGTACAGGTATATAAATACCTTTCGCATATTAACACCTCCATATTCAATTACAGTATGTATGTGGATTCGTCCTCTGGCCTTAATCCACCCTTATATGTTCATACGTGTAGGGTGAATTAAGCATAGCGAATCCACATAATTATCTGATGTTAAACGTTGGTTGTTATTAGTTTATAAAATAAATTGAACTATGAAGTGGTTAATGGGGGGCTGCGCGAGAGGTGTTTCCGGTAATTGAGAAATGCATACGCCTGCTGATCGTTTAGGCATAATCCTGATGTGTCCGGTATGAAAGACGAAGCATCAAGGGATAATTGTATTTTCTTGGGTGTATTCTTAAGCCATTTGCAGATAATACAATTATCTTCGTTATGGTCATTGTCGCAGAGGATGGGAGTACTGTTATCGCTGTCATTGATGACAGAAACAGTATTCTCTGAATGATAATTATCGGTATGGTTATGATATGCAGACTCGTCAAATGCATGGAACCCGCCTGCCGTTATGCACAGGATGATATACGATACTAAAACGAGTATAGACAGCTTTCTAAATCTCTGTTTTGACTTGAATGGATACATAACTTAATCAGCGTATGTGTTGGTGTCTTATAAAATTGACGATTTTCATATTATTAAGTTTTTTTAGGTTGTCAAGTATTATTTAGAAGATGGTTCATAATGGACAGGGAATAAACTGGTATTGGAGTCAGGTTAAAGTGTAAGCCAGATGATTTTACTTATACCGTTATTTCGTCATTTCTATCCTTTTAAATACATCCTCAGATGCTTTTCGTAATTCAGAAAGGCTTTCCGGTATCTTCCCGATTGTCTCATCAATCTTAAAAGGTTTGCCAAATATCATTTTTATCCAGTGTTTCCCTGTCAGCAGGTCAATTATTGACCCTCCCAGAACACTTACAGCGCCGTCAAGGTTGGACTCTATTTTTAGAGGCAAGATCAATTTATTGCTTTTCGCAGCCACGTATGAAATACCCCTGTGCGGTCTTCTCTTTAAGCCTCCTCTGTTTATGCCGCCTTCTGGGAATATGACAACCCTTTCACCCTGGTCTAATTTTTCTATTAACGGCCTGCTGGATAATTCCAGGTCCCTGCCCATTCGGGCACGGATCCCTCCAATAAAACGATAAAAAAATAATACTCTATAAAAATAATCACTTGCCATGTAAAAAAGCGGAATATATTTTAAACGGAAAGGGATGGCAATACAGACAGATACGGGGTCCAGGTATGAAACGTGGTTTGCGGCAAGAATAAATGAAGTGCCTGCCTTTTCCAGATTGTCAGTCCCTTTAACCTTAAAATTAAAGAAAATCCGAAACAAAAACAGAAGCGGCCAATACGCCGATAATTGTATTATTTTTATGAAGAACCCACGTATATTCATAAAATAGAGAATAAAATACAATACCTGATACTTGTCATGCTTCTTTGATTTGCACAGCGATTGGAAAGTGGTCACTGTATCCATCTTTATTAGAAGATTCTCCCCGTCCAAATCTGATAGGCGCCGGGTAGTCGCCGTTGCCAACCATCTCAGGGAAGCGAACGACCTCAACGGTATCGGGCAACACTTTAAAATTGGAATTGCCAGTTAAAAGCCCCTTGGAGGCAAGAAACTGATCGAGCATATTAGGGCTGTTATCAAAGTAATGAGTCCCTATCCCATTTCCCAATAGCGGCCACATCAGGTTAAGGAATTTGGGAGATGTGGCCCTTGTTACCTTGGCCCTGATCCTTTCACTTAAAGCATAATCTACAAGCGAACGGTTAAACGGTTCGTCGTTGAAATCGCCCATCGCCAGGACAGCTACATTGTTATTTCCCTGAATTTCTCTTATCCGCTGGTGAAAATATGACAGGGTTTCTCCTGCGATAATACGATAAGGCTCAGAACTATACTGCCCTGCGCTGCGTGAAGGCCAGTGATTACCTATCAGTATAATAAGGTTGTTACCGGCGGAACGGAAGTTTACCTGAAACAGATCACGGGTTGCAGACCTTTTTATGATGTAGTGAGAAAACTGAGCTTCTGCAGTAAAAGAGGTTCGGTCATAAATAAATGCCACATCAATCCCGCGATTGTCGGACATGTCATGATGTTCAACATCATAATTCCTGTCCGGAATATTCAGGGCATTAAGTAAAAGGTGCAGGACATGTTCATTTTCAACTTCGCAGACTCCGAGGATGTCCGGGCCTTGCCCATGGTTCATTTGCCGGATAATCGAAGCTAATTGTTGAATCTTCCGGTTAAGGACAGGAGTTGTCCATTTTTTCAGTTCTTTTCCAAGCGTTCTCTGAAGCTTATCTGACCTGCGCGGTGAATTGTTAATATCGAACAGGTTTTCAAGATTCCAGAAAGCAACATAATAATCAGGCATTTTACGTCCTCATTTAAAAATTTGAGATATTAGATTATATTCTGCATCAATGTATCAAGTCAAGACCTGACACTATGCTTCTAACGCAAAAATCAGCCGCGGGTGTAATGAGTCGGCTGGATTGCCTTGTTGGGTCATTTACTCTTCAAAGGGTCCGAGAAACCGTTCACCGTTAAAGTGAATCAGATGTGTTGGAGACTCGGCAATCCAG
>MHZA01000081.1 GCA_001828595.1 Planctomycetes bacterium RIFCSPLOWO2_12_FULL_40_19 | reverse complement strand
CTTTCTTCATGGCGGACTTGGAAGTAGCCAAATAGAGTAAAAGCGGCGGCAACAACAATTAGGATTGGTAAAATAAACAGAAAGATTCTTCTCATAATTTCGTCAGCGACGGTGTGTTATAGTTAGTTGAAATTTAAGATAGCGGCTCCTAAAATAGTGAAAAGTTATTTCGCAGATAATTTAACACCAAGAAAGGAGCCGATAATGAAAAGAGTAGTAAAAAAGAGTAAAAAAAGCAAGGTCAAAACAGTAAAAACTGTAGAGGTGAAGAAATTGTGTGAATACGAGCAAATGGAGGTAGACAGCAAGGCGGTATTGATACAGGAGCTGATCCCATTAGGGTTGATGCATACAGAAGAGATGTTGCAGGCAGAAGTATTCCGGTTAGCAGGAGAGAGATACAAGAGGAATGGTCAACCGGAGTATAAACGATGGAGGAGGGAAAGGGTATCACATCTTAAAAAATAAATGTTAATATTTTCTATTGCGTTATTATAGGAATTTCTTGCCGATTATTTAAGATGCGACTCTCTATAGCCCTCTATTTATTCCTGCTTTTGTTTCTTCAGCCTGCCTCTTGACACCGACTGAATTCAGTGGCGGCGGTTAATCGTCTGCTGGAATGACTTGTTAACCCATTTCTTTAACTATTCGGTCATACTCATCGTGAGTGCCAATCCAAACCCAGGAAGAGATGAAGAAGTGATAATATGGAAAGAGTAGTGTTTAGGGTCATACCTTAATGTTTCAATTGTAACGAAGCAGTTGGTTATTGAATAATGAAGGTTTGACCCTTGTTCCCTTTGACCTTTGTTCGCTTATTCTGTATGGATGGAATAATGCTTAAACCTCATTATATCCTTCACTTCATCGAGCAACCTTTTCCCTTTTTTGATTGACATCTTTTCTCCTATGCTATAATGTACACGAAATAAAATTATAAAGTAATTTTTAAAATACTACGCGATAATTTTACCTGATAATAGTGCTTTTCTCAAGTTATCAGGGCAATTGATTGTGATAATCAATGGTTAGCTGTATTAAATATTAATCGGAGAGAGGATTTATGACTCTATCACCTAAAATTCACATAGATCTTGGTGAAAATGAGTTTAAGGTTATAGGACCTCAGTTGAATTCAGCGGAGTTAGTCGAATTAAAAATTCGATATCGCGGCGATGATGGCCCTGCCAGATTTACTTTTCGTGATGAACATATAAATGCTCATATCGATAACATAACGGATGCAGAAGAACGAGGTCTTACTACAATAGGAAATCATAAAATTAAAATAAGGCAAATCGAACATGTGTTATCTGCATTGGTTGGTATGAGCTGCCTTTCATCTGACTTAGAATTATCATATCTTAATAAAGAAATAACAGATAAAATAATTTCACCTCCGGTATGTCACATTAATACAGAGGAATATGTTCTTGGTATAAAACGATCATTTAGAAAAAAAGAATGCGATTATATCGAGATAGGTCATCCTATAATTATCAAAGAGGATAACCCGGCAGATACTAAGGATGCATCATTTGCTATTTTTACTCCTCTTAAATCTTTGCATGTTACAGTGTCGATAAATTTTCCACATTTTTGGGGTCGTCAGAAATTTTCCTGTAATCTCAGTAAATACGGTGTTTATGAACAACAAATTGCATGGGCGCGTAGTTTTTTTGCAACACCCTATCCGCATAAGCAAGAGTGGGAGAAATTGAAGAAGAAATTTCCAGCTCTTATAAATGAACGTATTAAGCATGCACAATCAATAATGATTGACTATACTCAAGATAAATGGATAACGACTTTGTATAGCGAAGATGAACCTGTTCGTCACAAATTATTGGATTTTTTAGGTGATTTAGCTCTTATTGGTTTCCCACTTCATGCAGGAATTTTTGTCTATAAACCACATCATAAATTCAATAGGCAATGTATACGGACTGTGGTAGACGCACTAAAATAGTATTCCAGCTAACAAAAAAATCCAGTGGACACGGGATAAGCCTGTTTCTTTTTTGTAATGACAGATAGCCCGTGCCACTGATTTAGGTCGTTATGTGGCAAAATTACATTAATATTAATTCAATTAAGTATAAAGTTGTTGTTTTTAAACCTTTTTTACAACCAAAATCATAGGGAGGCTGATTATGAAAAAAACTCAAGATCCAAAAAATAATGGTAACACGAAAAATGAAGGTTATCCCCACACGTTGAATTTAATTGATTTTTGCAAGGGGAAAAATACTGTTTATCGTGAACCGAAAGTTGAGGTTCCTGTAAAATATTCAATGTGTACTGGCTGTAGATCCTGTGGTGCATATTATAACGAATCTTAATTTATAATTAACTTGAGCTCGTAAGTTAAGTATTGCTCTCCCCCTTTGCGCGAGCTCCACATCTAAAAGTGTCAACTTACTTTAAATTGAAGGTCTCAAATGAGAATAAACGTGGATAATATTTTTAAATTTGATTTTAAAATAAAAGAAGGTGCGACGATTTTTAAAAATAATAATGGACTTTATCTAAAAAACGATAGCAAAATTCATGAGCTAAATGAGACAGGAGCAATAATTTTCTCAGCTCTAAAACAGAATAATTCGATAAGAGAAATTATAGATTTACTAGCAACAACTTTTGAAATTCCAAGTGAAAAAATCACTTTAGATATCCTATATTTTTTGAAAGGAATTTATCAAAATAAAGTATTATCCATTTATTATAACCGAATAAATATAAATGTCCCGAGCTGGGAAATCGATGCATTACAGACTGTTCAGGTAATTGTTACACATAACTGCAATATTAGATGTTGTCATTGCCTCATACCAGAATATAACAACCAATTTCTTACTCTTCCCGACTACGAAGCCATTTTCCGCCAATTATACGCACTTGGTAATGAATTTATCAATTTTAGCGGTGGTGAACTTTTTACTCGAAATGATATTTTTGACATTTTTGAAAATGCCGTAGGAGCCGGAATTGATTACGGTTTCAACACAAACGGTACCCTAATAGACTTAGCCAAGGTAAATAAGTTAAAAGAAAATCCGCCCAAAGACATAAGTGTTAGCTTGTATGGGCACAATAAAAAACTGCATGAATTAGTAACAAAAGCGGAAGGATCGTTTGCAAAAACCGTAAATGCAATTAAGTTATTTTTAACGGCAGGATTTAATTTAACAATTAAAACAATGGTTACTAAGTTCAACATTAATCAAGTTGAAAAGATAGCCGAATTTTCGGAAAATCTTGGTGTTGAAAATATAGTATTTGATTCAACAATTTTTAGAAAAAACGATGGAAGCTCTACTCCTTTACAATATCGTGCGACAGAAGAGGATCTTTATAAATTTGAAAATAGTAAATTCGGAAAAGAATTAGAGTTCAAACCACGTGAATATGATTCACTAATTTGTAATGCGGGGGTGACGAGAATTGCTATTGATACGGATGGCACGGTTTATCCGTGTAGCATTTTCAGGCTACCAATTGGAAATTTAAAAAAACAAAAATTGAAATCTATTTTGGATGATTCAGATGAATTTAATAAGTATTTACAATTTAGAGTAAAACATTTGCCAGGAGAATGTCTTAATTGTGAAGGAGTCAATTTTTGTAAAATTTGCCCAGGCCTTTCCTATAATGAACATAAAGACTATAGGCAAAGATATGACTTTGAATGTATGCGAACAAAAGCCAAAATAGATGGAAAAAAGACAATTGACAGGCAGCAATTGAGATGAACCGCCACATAACCCGGCGCTCAACCAGACTGCGAGAAGTTTGATCGTTTTTCTCGTCAAGTCCGGTGTCGCAGCTGGTTAACTTAAACGTTAGACCTCCGGTAAAAATTGAATGTTAGAGTATTATCAATCAGCGCTTATCTCTCTATTCGCAAGAGTTCAAGAGTTGAACTCCAATCCCACAGATATGGCTTTGTGCCTAAATATTCAAGAAAAACTGATTCAAAGAATTACCTACGTTGAGCGAAGAATCAGAACTCTCAAAGATGAAATTGCAAAGAGTAAGAGGCGACTTAAAACCACGCAGCCTGTTCGATTAAGCAAAATAGAATCAACGGAGACAAAAGAAGCCATTCAGTACAAGCGCCACCTTCTTGATGAGTATCGGTTACTATTATCAATCCTCAAAGAGGTTGGTGATGCTATCGTATTTACGTACATCGATAAATGGGATATCAAACCAATGGCTTTCAAAGAATCAGCGGGATTCATATCTGGAAAGAAGGGGACCCGGCTTGAACGGCGAATATTGAGAGGAGCTTTTGGTTTAGGTCAAATTGCAATATTGAACGATCTGACAACCTGTCTGCGCTACGGGGATATAACTATGCCGAGATTCGGCAAGGCTCTAATAATTGAGGTGAAGTCAAGCAAGAAACGCAATACCAACGACCGTACAGAAAGGCAAGAAATTGGGATGAACAAGATAGTCAATTATCTGGCTACTGACCGCACCGAGGGTCTATTTGGCAAAGAAGGGGCATTCGTTCGCATTTCTTTGCAACGGGAAGAAAGGCATCACAGAGACAGATTAAATGTCATCCTGGCGGAAGCTCTAAAAAATGGAGTTAGCTATGAAGAAGTTGAAGAGGGTCTACATTACTATGCGGCTACACGATTCGATGAGCTCTCGCTTAATGAGGTTGTTAAAAGATGCGATGGAAAGCCATTTTTTCAATATGTCAATTTCATTGATAATACAGGCTATTTCCCATTGCCACTATCAATACGCGATCCGGCAGCACTCTATAAGTTCTATAGAGGCGGATTAAATATCCTAGTTTTTATTAAACCTAAGACTATTGAACAGAAGTGTAAAGACAAAGGCTTTACAGCAGAAATCCTCTTTGATGAGGAGTGGGCAATTAAACTTGTGAACCCTAACCTAATTCCGTATGACGACGGAGCAATAAGAATAGGAAGGCATATATTTGGCCGAATATTTGGCGAGTTTTTGAGCCTTGATTGGTTTCTGAATGAGATGATGGATAGATCAATAATTGATCCTTCACCTTTAGTTGGAGCAGAGACGGTCTAACAATCGTAAACTGGCAATGGAACTGGCAATGGGATCGCACCTTGATTAGTGATTTATATTTTTCTAATCTTTTGTTCATTTCATCTTCTCCATACATCTTTGATTTCATCACATGTCTGTTTAATATCAAAAAGGTAGGCTTTGGGATCATGATCCATATATTTGCACCTTGTCTCGATTCAAACTTTTTCTAACGTAAGGATTTTTCATCGCACCGTCTTGAATGACATCAACCTGCGTTCCTAATTGTTCCTCAAGTTGTGTTTTCAGTTCAAAGTACCGGTTAAAGAGTCTGTCATAACCATCAAATTCCACAAGGACATCAATATCGCTTCTTCCAGGTTGAAAATCATTTCTTGATGCAGAACCAACGAGATCAAGACGCTTCACTCGAAGATTACTGCAAATTTTCTCGATGACCTGTTTGTGATCTTCTATTTTAAACATATTCCCGTGTTCTACTTTCTATACCTTATGCCAGAAGCCGTGGTGTCGGCGTCTATGCCGAACGCTGGCATAGAGCCTCATAGCTTCCTGAATTTACCTTTCTTGAAACTGCCTATATGCAGTCTTTTATTGCGGCAATCACAGAAATTCATGTTGTAAATGTATAATAAAATAGACTATTCTGTCAACAAGGATTTAACGTCCAGGAATTTCAAACTAGCCACAAAGTCACTAAGAACTAAGTTTTTTTATTTGTGACTTAGGGTCTCAGTAGCTAAAAGATAGACAAAAATGGTGGTGGGTGTGCTCTGCCCTTCGCAAACTCAGGACAGGCTTCACACAAGCTAATACTGACAATTGGCACCTGATAGCTGTAGCTTACACCTACTTCACCACTTTTACAGCTACCTGCGTGTTCAGGTTGCCGTCCCTAAATATAACCAGCGCATTGCCTGTCTTATTCTTTGCCCTTATTGTGAACACTGCCTCTCCGTTTTCGTCTGTCACCTGCCTTCTTGGAGATACCTCTACTATCTCTGGATTATATACCCTTGTTCTCACAGTATCTCCCTCTACAGGGCAATTATCTTCGCCTGTCACAGTAACTATCACAGTATTGCGCATATTTACTCTTAATATTAATAAGTCAGGTTCTGCATCAATATCAGTTGCCTCATCGCAAATAATCGGGGTTGGTGTTGCCGTTGTTGTTGGCGTAGGCATTACAGAAGACGTTAATGCTATATCCGCCGTTGCTGTTTGCCCGCCAACCACCGTAACCATTGTTGCGTTCGGTTGATAACCAGTTTTCT
>MHZA01000080.1 GCA_001828595.1 Planctomycetes bacterium RIFCSPLOWO2_12_FULL_40_19 | reverse complement strand
GAGTTGTGTCCTGTCATCGGAGATCATTTCAAGCAGGATTGATTTTGCCCGGCCTTCAGTAAAGTATCCGAGCAACTCTTTTTCTTCTGCCGGGTGGGTTTCTCTTAAGAGAAGGCTTAATCCTTTAAGATTTTTACTGTCAATAGGTTCTTTTAATTCAGGTGTATATATTTTATACTATTTCATAATAAATTAGCTCACTTCAAACTTTAGGTATACTTGCAGAAATCCCTGCCCTGCAAATGGCAAGCGGACAGTAATCCTATTAATTTATTTTGCTAATGTTCTCAGGCCGGAGCCAGAGCGGTAGAAGGGATGGTAGTATAATCCACAGCATCTTGAGCAAATTGGCAGAACATTTTCTCTGATAAACTTCCTAAACTTTCTGGATTTGTTATTGTTCCATATCTCCGAGAATCTTTCGATTTTTATGTTTCCTAAAATATAGTCAGGATTATCATTACAAAAAACCATATCACCGTTAGGATAAATCATTGTTTGCGTCCAGGGCGCTATACAGCGTTTTACCTTCTTTCTTGATTTGCCGCCGTTATAGAAAATATCCTGTGTGTTAGAGTAATACTGCGGTATATCAGAAACTTTAATAGCAGGAAAGAACGCAAGTTGGAATTTGTGTTTCTTGAGAAGTAAGCGCGAAATGCTTTTCTGCAGGATATGTGTATCTATTTTTGTCTCGTCATTAACCCACCCTTGCCATGAAGGCGCATGACACTGAAATACCCTCTTCATCAATGCTTCGTAATCTTTACCCGTTTTTGTATTATTAAAATACGGATGTTTAATAAGCAGCATTTCAAAACCCAGATTTTCAGTTGTTTCAGCAATGTTTTCCAGGTATGGAAATGAATGTTCAGTTATAGTGAATACCTGGCATAACAGGGGTCTTTGTTTATTCAACTTCTCCTTTGCGTTAATGACTTTCTTTATTCCTGATGAAATCTTCTGGTAGCCGTTGTGGACGCCTCTGATCTCATTGTGAACATATTCCGGCCCATCGATGGAGACGTACAATACATCCACTCCAAGTCTGACAATCTCATCTGCATAATTTTCAAGGAGTGTGCCGTTCGTGATTACCCAACATATCAGGTTTTTCTGTTTTATATATTTTATCAACCTGATTATGTCTTTATAATAAAACGGTTCACCACCTGTCAGGAAAATAGTTGGCGAAAATCCAGAGACATCATCAATAAGCCTCTCAAATTCCTCAATATTTATGGTCTCTCTTAAAAGGCTGGATTCTTTATTATAATAGTTGCCTGTTTCACCCCATTGCCCGCACATTTTACAACGCAGGTTGCATAGATTTGTTGGCGTTATGTGTATCAAATAGGGGGAGAAACTGTAACCATTGCCAAGCCTGCCATCAATTTGAAAGGAGAGCAGCCTTGTGACCCATTTCATCATCTTTATGTCAGAAAAGGGGTTATCTTTTGACATTTTTATGATATTTGAAATTGTACCCATAGTATTGGAATCTTGCTAAATATAGATGAAAAAATTGCTGAACCCGCCTGCCAGGAGGCCATTAACTAACGAATCTCAATCTCACAAAGCTCAATCCCGGACAGGTCTGACATGTCTTCAACCGCCATACTGCCGTCGTAATTACTTTCAAGAACCGCATCACCATCGTTATATACTATTACAGGTGCATTGCTGACATTTTTCTGAAGTATGAATTTATAGTGAAACTTTTTACGGCTACCGTAATTTCTTGTAATGACAGACACAATCCTGTTTTTACCCCGTATTAGTTTGCCCCTTGCATCATATAATCCCTCATGTCTCATTTTCTCTACCTTTTTGGTTTCCAGAAAAATTAACGCTACTTCATCCCCATCTGTCAAATCTGTAAGCTCAAACCCCAATCCCGCCACGCCATTTTCTACTACAATCTTGGTTGGCGTACTATGCGTAATCCGCTTCGTATCGTTCCACGCATTCGGGTTGTTTAAAAAATAATCTACAATTTTACCCAGAGCAAAACTTGTTTTATTCACTGATAAAATAATAATAAATATTACAAACAGATATTTGGTATACTTCATAGTTCGGTTTCTTTAAGGAAATTCCGATAAAAGGCAGGGGCGAACCCGCCAAACTGCTGTCGGGCAGGCGGCCATTCGCCCCTACTTTGCCTCATTTATCATTTTTTCAACATTATTTCGAAAATCAGGATTCTCATTCATCATTGTCGCTATTCTTGTATAATCATTCACGCTTAACCCCTGGTTATGTACAATCTTCATGGTTTCTTTATAAATTGCTTTGCTGCCGGCTTTGTTCATGTATGATTGGACATTAACAAATGCCTTTGCAAAAGCCCTTAATTTCTGATTATTTATTTCTGTTTCTGTGCTTTGCCGATAAAGTGTTTCTTTGTTATCTTGATACATCTGCTTTCCTGCATCGTATTCTTTCGAATCTAATTTGGGAATATCAGGAGACATTACATGTTCCTGTGATGTGATCAATTTTAGAGTCACAATAATGGAGACAACAAATATAATAAATATAAGTATAAAAATCTTCATATTGTGTTTTCCAACCCGACACTTGTTCCTTTTTTTAAGCACTTTTCTGGTCAATCCATTTCACTGCTTCAGGAGCTTTGTATGTCTCGAACTTCGCCAGCAATGCATCCGGACACTCTTCTATAAGCACTATGGAGCGATGAATCTTTTTTATGAAACGTTCGGAGACAGCATGATCAAGAAAGTCAATCAGCCTATCGTAATAGCGGCGCACGTTCAGCAGGCCACATGGTTTCTGATGCATCCCCAACTGTGACCAGGTTATGATTTCAAGGATCTCCTCAAATGTACCGAATCCTCCCGGCAAAGCTACAAAACCATCAGATAATTCGGCCATCAATAATTTACGTTCATGCATGGATGCGACTTCACGTAATTCTGTGAGACCTGTGTGCACAACCTCTTTTACAAAAAGATCCTTCGGAATTATGCCGATTACGTTTCCGCCCTCTTTAAGTACAGCGTCAGCAATCTCGCCCATTATGCCGATACTCGCTCCGCCATAAACCAGGTCGATGTTTTTTCTCACCATGGCACGTGCAAGTTGTCCGGCGGCTATTGAGTAATCAGGCTGCCTGCCTGAGCTTGATCCGCAATACACACATAATCGTTTTATCTTAGGCATCCTGATAAGAAATAAGAATAATAGAATTTCTTGAAATTACTGATTATATATTAAACAGTTTAGTTTTCATCTGGAAAATGTAAATTTATCAAGGAAAGATTAGAAACCGGATTTTTGATAAAGCTGAAAAAATGGTTGGAATTTAAAGTATTTTGTTCTAAAATAACCCCTTGTTAGAAAAAGCATTTCTTACCATATATACTTAAGCGGGGCAGAAAAACGCATTTTATAAAATCCTACTTGCCCGAATAGGTACAGGCGGGCCTGCCCGAATAGGTACAGGCGGGAAGGGTGAATTCCACTGTTGGAGTTAAGTCTTTAGACTTTTAACCAGAAAGGAGTTAAGGCTTTAGCCGTTCGGCTGAGCTCACGCCGAAGCCTTTTATTCCCTTACATGTTAAAGAAATCGAAAAATCACAGTTTATAACCCCGTTGAGTATATACTAAACTTTAAAATTAACAGGAGATTATATGGGCAACGCAACCCCAATAACTAAAAACAAAAAACTTCTGGCCTGGGTTGACGAGGTTACAAAAATGTGTCAACCTGACCAGGTTGTCTGGTGCGATGGCAGCCAGGAAGAGTACGATGAAATGGCCGATATGCTGGTCAAAAACGGCACGTATGTAAGATTAAATGACGCAAAAAGGCCGAATAGTTATTGGGCAATATCTGATCCTGCAGATGTTGCCCGTGTAGAAGATAGGACTTTTGTCTGCACAAAAAACAGGGAAGATGCCGGTCCCAACAACAATTGGCGTGATCCGGATGAAATGAAGGCTGAAATGACTAAGCTTTATACCGGTTCTATGAAGGGACGCATCATGTATGCTGTTCCTTTCAGTATGGGGCCATTAGGTTCAAAAATAGCACACATCGGAATAGAATTAACAGATTCTCCTTATGTTGCAAATAATTTAAGAATTATGACCCGTATGGGGAAGGTTGTTTTAGATGTTTTGGGTGAAGATGGTGATTTTATTCCCTGTCTTCATTCTGTGGGTAGTCCATTGGAAGAAGGGCAAGAGGACGTTGCCTGGCCCTGTAATGCAGATAATAAATATATTACTCACTTTCCTGAAGAGCGGACTATCTGGTCTTACGGGTCAGGTTATGGAGGAAACGCCCTGTTAGGAAAGAAATGTTTTGCTTTGCGTATTGCATCTTCCATGGCACGGGAAGAAGGATGGCTTGCCGAACACATGCTTATTCTTGGCATCACGCCTCCTGATGGGGAAAAGAAATATGTTACGGCGGCATTCCCGAGCGCCTGCGGTAAAACCAATCTGGCAATGCTGATCCCAACCATCCCCGGGTGGAAAGTAGAGTGCGTAGGTGATGATATTGCCTGGATGAAGTTTGGTGAAGATGGCCGTCTGTATGCTATTAACCCGGAAGCAGGATTCTTTGGGGTAGCGCCCGGAACATCTATAAAGACTAATCCAAATTGTATGCTTACCATGAGAGAAAACTGTATTTTCACAAATGTAGCCTATACTGAAAGCGGCGATGTCTGGTGGGAAGAGATGACAGACGAACCACCTGCTAAATTAACAGACTGGAAAGGCAATGAATGGACGCCAGATAAAGGCACTCCGGCATCTCATCCGAATGCACGATTCACGGCGCCTGCAAGTCAATGCCCCGTAATAGATCCTGCATGGGAAGATCCAAAGGGTGTTCCGATTTCGGCCTTCCTGTTTGGCGGACGCCGCGCAAGCGTTGTGCCTCTGATACATCAATCATTCAACTGGCAACATGGAACTTTCCTGGGATCTATTGTTTCATCTGAAAAAACCGCCGCTGCTGACGGTAAAGTAGGAGAGCTGCGTTACGACCCGTTTGCGATGCTGCCTTTCTGCGGTTACCACATGGGCGATTACTTTAACCATTGGCTCAAGATCGGGAAACAAGCCAACCCTGACAAGTTACCAAAGATATTCTATGTTAACTGGTTCCGTAAGAATAAAAACGGCAAGTTTCTATGGCCCGGCTATGGTGAAAACAGCCGTGTCTTAAAATGGGTGATTGAAAGAGTTTGTGGTGAAGGAAAGGCTGAAGAAACACCCATTGGCTGGGTTCCAACTAAAGATGCCCTGGATCTTGATGGTCTGGATATTTCTACTGAGGACTTAGAAGAACTCTTAAAAGTTGACCCTGATGAGTGGAAAAAGCAAATACCATTAATCAGGGAACACCTTGCCAGGTTTGGTGACAGGCTGCCGGCAGGGCTTAAAGATGAAATTGACGCCCTGGAAAGGCGTTTGGATGCGTCTTAGAATCTTAGAAACTCAACATCAGCAAAATTCTGCAAGAACCAGGACAAAGTTTAACTCTATAGATTTGACTAAACATTTTGGTGGTGGGCATTGCCCACACTACTACAAGCCTGAACCTGCATCAAACAGTATTGACCACGGTATGTTCCTTGATATCCCTCAACAGATCATTTACTTTATTTATTAATTAATTTAAACAGTTTATCTGCCAGTTCAGAGTCAAGGCTTTTTAGTATTTCATACTGCTCTACGGCGGAGACTCTATCGTTTAAAGAAACATAGGCAATACCGAGATTATAATGAGTATCTGCATCATCAGGGTCAATCCTTATTGCCTGCTTGTATGCATCAATCGCCTCTTTATACATGCCTAAATTGTCATAGGCATTACCGAGATTTTTATAAGCATCTATATAATCAGGGTTAATCCATATTGCACGCTTGTATACCTCAATCGCCTCTTTATACATGCCTGATTTGCCATAGACAAAACCAAGATTATAATGAGCTGTTGCATCAGGGTTAATCCTTATTACCTGCTTTAACGACTCAATCGCCTCGTTATACATGTATAAATTGAAATAGACATAACCGAGAGTTTTATGAGCCTTTGCATCATCAGGGCCGATCCTTATTGCCTGCTTGAATGCCTCAATCGCCTCGTTATACATGCCTGATTTGAGATAGGCAACACCGAGATTAAAATGAGCCTGTGCATCATCAGGATTCTTCCTTGCTGCCTGCTCGCATGCCTCTATCGTCTCTGCGTCAGAGTCCTTTGCCAGAGACATACTGCTTGTCAATACCAGACACAGAATTACCGTGATTATTAATACATATTGTTTCTTCATCTACCGCTTCTCCTAACTCCTTGTCTGACAATATGGGCGATACTGGACTCGAACCAGTGACCCCTTGCTTGTCGAGCAAGTGCTCTAGCCAACTGAGCTAATCGCCCATGATTTCTTTTCTGAATCTCCTACCGGCAGCAGACTTTAAATATTTCTCTCTTTTACGTGCGTCCAAGCGTGTTGTAAATGATTCTTTATATAAAAGCCTCCATGGTCTTTTTGGTTTTGTTGATTTTACCCTGCCGGCATTGTGTTCTTTTAATCTTTCTTGAGCATCATGGCTTAAACCAATATATTGTGAACTATCTTTCTCACTTTGTAAAACATAGACATAGAACACTTTGATTACAGTTTGTAATTAAACATAAGTGCTCCCCGCCCGAACGTACCGTTCGGTACGGGCGGGTAGCCAACTGAGCTAATCGCCCATGTAACATGGATAAATTAAATATCAAAACCCAAATAGTGTCAAGGAAATTCAAAAGCATGATGTTACAATTTTATAAAAAACATTACCTTAATTCTGATTAATCCACGTAATATGTTCTGACAGAGGTAATGATTCCTAAACACGGACAAACGAGTTCCCGCCCGGCCTTTGCCGTTCGGACAGATGTCCATGCCACCCATTTTAACTTATTTTTCAAATTTTGTTTTGTGAAGCAAAACACACACTAATTAGTGACTAGAGGGAGCTAAATTGAATTACATTCTCTCCGGCGCTTTGAGGCCGAGTATGCTTAATCCGTTCTTTATAACCTGCCTGATTGAATCAACTAACAAAACCCTTGCCCTCTTTAATTCAGTATCATCAATAAGAATTCTGTGATGCTGGTAGAACCTGTTGAACGTACTGCACAGGTCAAGCAGGTATTTGCTCAGTATTGATGGTTCACAATTTTGTGCAGAGCGTATTATGGTTAGGGGGAAGGACTCAAGTTTCTTGACTAATAGTAGTTCATCATCTTCTTTAAATACGTTGTAATCTATTTCGTTTGTAACTTCCTCGCCACACTTTCTTAAGACACTGCATAGCCTTGCATGAGTATATTGAACGTATGGACCGGTCTCTCCATCAAAATTAAGGATTTCGTTCCAGTCGAACATTACATCCTTAACCCTTTTAGTGCTCAGCTCTGAAAAGATTATGGCGCCAATGCCGACATCATTTGCCACTTCTGCCTTATTTTCTAAATCAGAGGTTTTCTGCTCTATTATTTCTCTGGCAATCTTACACGATTCTACCAGCAGATCCTCAAGCAGGATAACCTTACCCTCTCTCGTGGACATCTTTCCACCCTTAAACTTGACCAGCCCGAAATCTACGTGTACGCAGTCGTCTACCCATTCGTATCCCATAAGTTCAAGGACTTTGAAGAATTGTTTAAAGTGTAATCTCTGTTCGGACCCGACAACATAGATCATCTTGTCAAAACCGTACTTCCGCTTCCTGTACTCTGCAGCACATATGTCCCTGGTGGCATACAAACTGGCGTCATCTTTCTTTCTCAGGATACATGGCGGCATATCGAATTTTTCGAGGTTCACGATAAGGGCTTCTTCGCTTATCTCAGCCAGGCCGGCATCCTTTATCCTCTTGACTGTATCGTCAAGCATATCATTATAAAAGCTTTCGCCGGCGTATGAATCAAACCTTACACCCAGTTTTTTGTATACCCTCTCAAATTCAGATAAACTGATGTCCTTGAAATACTGCCACGTCTCTCTTGCCTCCTCGTTTCCATTCTCCAACTTTTTAAACCAGTCTCTGGCTTCATCCTCCAGGGAAGGATTGTCCTTGGCTTCTTTATGAAACCTGACATATAACTCATTTAGTTTGCTGATATCGAGTCCTGTTTCTTTTATCGAATCATGACCCTTTAATTCCGGGCCCCATTTTTTAAAGGCAACGATTAATTGTCCAAATTGCGTACCCCAGTCTCCCAGATGATTTATGCCTATACAATTATATCCTAGTGTCTTGTAAAGATTATAAATAGCATTTCCGATTACTGCCGAACGGAGGTGATGAACGGCCAGATGTTTTGCTATATTCGGGGAAGAGTAATCTATTACGGCAGTCTTGCCCACGCCAGAATCAGAGCTTCCGTAAGAATTCGATTCAGTAAAGACCTCATCCAGGACTGTCCTGAAAATCATTTTCTTAGAGACGTAAAAGTTCAGATATGGCCCATGGGCCTTAATGTTAGTTATTAAGTTGCCGATGGGCAGTTTTTGTGCAAGTTCGGTTGATATTTTTCCGGGGTTATCTTTTAACTGCTTTGCAATGGCAAAACATGGAAATGCGAAATCACCCATTTTTATGTCCGGGGGAATCTCTATCAAACCCTTTATCTCTTCCCCGGACAGTGGAATTTCGGCCTTTAATAAATCTACTATGTTTTTAATAAAAATATCCATTTTGTTCCAGTTTAAATGTATTTTATGATTACAAATATTTATCTACAGAATAGTAAACCATAAGACTCGAAATTACAATTGCTTAATATTCAGTTGCCGGGTTGGATTATTAATATTTGGCAGCAGAAAAACCAACAGCCCTGCTATGGGAGCCAGATAGGCTACAATCTCTAACGACGTTGCCATACTATAATGATCTGCAATATGCCCGATTATGGGAAGTGTAAGGCCTGCAGAACCCCATACAAATCCCATTGAAATGCCTGCAACAGAGCTGGCCATATCCGGGCACAATCTTTGAACTATTATTATATTAACGGCAGAAGCTGCAAATATAACCATACCACTTATACTTAGTAATACGACTGAAAGAATCCCGTTTGAATGTAAAAACCACAAAAGTAATGGATACGCAAGGATTGAGGAACCTGCTATGACTATTTTCCTGTTTATTCTATCTGCCAGATATCCTCCCATCAAACCGCCGATACTCCCGCTAATCAGGAAAACGGATATAGCGATTCCACCCTTCTGCATTGAGATTCCTTTTTCTGTAAAAAGGATAGACATAAAACTCATGAAGCTCGTAATGACGATTGACCGGGTAAACATTATTAGAAACATAATCCACAGTGGCCATGAAGTCTTCACAAAAAGCGTTTTTAAACCTGACAGACGCGTAGTATTGTTTTGGCTCCCGGGAATTCCTGGCATCTTAATCAATATTA
>MHZA01000079.1 GCA_001828595.1 Planctomycetes bacterium RIFCSPLOWO2_12_FULL_40_19 | reverse complement strand
AAGGCCTAATTTATTACACAGAAAAATCAAGTGTCTTTCTGGCAAGTTCCTTTTCAAGTGCGCGTAAATCACCGTTTAAATCTTTACAGAGAGCCCTTTGCAGGTCTGCTTCATTTCCCTGTTCTATCATGGTTCCGGCAAAATCGAGGTGCTGCTCAGCATAAAGTTCTTTTGCTTTAGGTGCAGTCAACTCTATAAGACGTCTGAGTTGTTCGTTGATTGTGATGATTTCGTGTTTCTTTCAAGAGACAGGGAGGAACTCACAATGTGGGAAGATAAAATTGAGGCATTTCTTGATGACAAGCTCCAACTGGAGCTTCGGAAATCGTTTAATCTTCAATCTGTCAGTAATGGGATTGATTTTCTGGGTTATATTGTACGGACGGATTATCTGTTGGTAAGAAGACGTGTTGTAAATAATTTGCGGGTAAAGTTACGTGAATACAAATCGCTTTTAGTCAAAGAAGGACGATTCTACCGTAGGTATCTTTTCGATGAAGAGATGTTAGACAGGCTGGCTGCTTTATTATCATCATATCTCGGTCATTTCAAGATGGCAAATACTTACAATCTCTGCAAGTCTGTATGGGAGAAGCACAGTTACTTAGGCCAATATTTTGATTTTGATCCCGAAGCCTGTAGATTAACCCGTAAATACAAATATCCGGCAGGTATCAGAAGGACTTGCCAACAGTACTTTTATTACCGGTGGAGATTTACGGGGGATGTTCTCCTGTTTCAGGTGGGGAGATTCTTTGAGTTTTACAGTGAGCATGATAAAGAAATAGCCTGCAATATTGGTCTTGCAAGAATAAGAAAAAACAGAAGAGGCGTAAAATATGGATTTCCGGTTCATATGATTGATACTTTTATTCAACGACTGTTCAGGCACAAGACATCCATATCAGTTATACTGGAAAGTAAGCAGTATCCGGGTGGGATTAAAAAAAGGGCGCCTGCATACAGGTATGAATGGATGAGGCAACTCTAATAAAACTTCATTTCATTATAAGCAAGAAATACAAGTTTGAGGTACCTCTATAGAAGAAAGAATGGCTCCTGGCACGACTTAATGGCATGTTGGCGTTGTGCAAAAAGTCCGTAGGACGCTAAGTTAGAATCTTACTACCGGGAGCATTAAATAAGATATCGCCAGAGGGATGGGAAGAGATAAGTTATTTTAGTTCTAGTTTAGTTCCATTTTGGTCCTAGTTTTTGTTTGACTAAAAGTTTGTATAAAATATAATAATATTTTCAATATTTTGAACTTGATTATGCAAAGCATAATGCAATAAATTAGCGGATGAAAGGAGCTAATTTATATGGAATGGGATAAAGAGGCGAGTCTGAGACTTGAGAAAATACCAGTATTCGTACGGAGACTTGCTCGTTCAAAGATAGAAAAGCATGCCAGTGAAAAGGGAAAGAGTGTTGTTACTGTAGAAGATGTAGAGGATGCAAAGGCAAGCTTTATGGGAACGGGAAGTGCTAAAAGCGAAAAAGGCATAGTAAACACAAATCCGTTTTCTTTAGACGCAAAAGCAGGTGAAGATAAGTATGAAATCCTGAAAAGGTCTGATGAATATGAAGAGGAAGATGGATACCCGTCTATGTACCATATTGATATATGCCGTGGGGAGGATGTAGAGTGTCCGTTTCTGATAGCAGGAGTTAAAGGGCTTTTACAGAAAATAAAGGACAGGCTCAGGGAAGTGGAATTCAGCAAGAAGCTGATAAAGAGGATTGATGGCAAGATCCTGCCTCACCAGAGACTGAAAATTGCGATAGCCAGTTGCCCTAATTGCTGCTCAATGCCTCAGATCAGGGATTTTGGTTTACATGTAAGGGCAAAGGTATATGTCGATGAGAGTTTTGCGTGTAACGGGTGTGGAAATTGTTTAAGGGCCTGTAAAGAGGGTGCTATCAGGATTACGGGAATGTCAAATGAAGGGAAGGAAGAGGCCGGAGAGGGAAATACCGGACAACTTGAAAACAGCGAAAGGATTGTCACAATCAATTATGATCGCTGCGTACACTGCGGTCTTTGCGCAGATGTTTGCCCTACAGGTACTATAAAGACTGAGAAGAAATGTTTCAGGGTTATGATTGGCGGAAAGCTGGGCAGGCATCCACGATTTGCAGACGACCTCATCGACTTTGCAGATGAGTCTGAAGTGCTCAATGCCCTTGATGTGTGTGTGGAAGCAATACTGAATGAGAAGAGAGAAAAGCGTTTTGGAGAACTGGTAAAAAAAATTGGTATTGAGGAATTTAAAAGAAGGTTGAGGGATAAAAATAATATTTCACAGAAAAACGTAAACAATAAAGAGGTTGTGCATATCTAAGGATGGTAGTTGAAATATATATCTATATATTTGATGCTTATGTTCCTATGTGATGCTGAATGATGAAAATTAACAATATTATAGGTCAGGCATCCTGCCTGGCCGTCTACAATTACGAGGCAGGATGCCTCGACTATTTTTGAGCTTTTTTGGGATCAAAATGGCATTAAGCGAAATTGATAAAAAAATACTTCAGAGGCTACAAACAAATCTTCCGTTGACGCACAGGCCGTTTCTTGACCTTGCCAAAGAACTGGAGATTGATGAAGACCTTATCATTGAAAGGGTAAAGTCTATGGTTGAGGGTAAATACGTCCGCCGCCTTGCCCCAATCATAAATACACAGGCTGTTGGAAACTCTGCGACACTTGCGGCGATGCAGGTTCCGGAGGACAGAATTGATGATGTAGCCGAGGTAATAAACGGGTACAGCGGCGTCTCTCATAATTATCTGAGAAAGGGAAAAAACAAAGAGCTTCCCCTTAATATCTGGTTTACAATGTCGGCTCCATCACAGGAAAAGCTTGAAGAGAATATTAAAGAAATTGAGGATAGCACGGGTTTCAAGGTTCGCATGCTGCCGACAACAAAGAAATTTAAAATAGGCGTAAAATTTAAGATATTCTAGTTTTATTTTATTTGTCATTCCCGACTTTGATCGGGAATCTATGCTGGAATCCCGAAACGTAGAGAGTTTACATTAGATTACTGCTGGAGTTTATCCTCGTATAAGCGGAGGCAGGAATGACAAGGTGTACTGAAAGGAGCTGAGTTCTGACAGAAGATTTAGATATTAAACTGATAAAACGTATCCAGGATGGCATACCCCTGACGAAGACTCCATACAAGGACATAGCTGATGGATTAGGCATGTCAGAGGAAGAAGTGATAGACAGGTTAAAGACGCTGCTGGAAAACGGAAAGATAAGGCGCCTGGCAGCATCTATTGCTCACAGGAAGATAGGCATCAATTCCAATGCAATGACCGTATGGAAGGTGCCGGGTGAGAGAGTGGACGAGTGCGGGAAGATTATGGCATCTTTTGAGGAGGTTACTCACTGCTATGAACGTCCGACATTTCCCGGTTGGAAGTATAACGTCTTTACCATGATCCATGGTTACACAGATGAAGAGTGTGAAAACGTTATCGAAAGTATAAAACAGAAAACAGGTCTGGATGATTACGTAATGCTATACAGCGAGAGAGAATTCAAGAAGGTAGGAGTTAGGATTTAATACCTAAATTGAGCGATTTTGCCCGCCAGAATGAGTATCGGGCTGGTAGCCGCAACCTTGAGGTTGCGTAACTTACGTAGACCCATCAAGTAATGAGAAACATCCGCCTGGTCGGACGGCTACAACGGTATGTAACATGAAATCGCTTAATTTAGGTAATAGTATAATTACTCAAATTTGAAAGAGCAAAAACGCCTTAAGAATGAGCGGAAATACAAAAATTGGGAGGAATTGCCAACAGAAGGAAGGCTATACCGGTATGACGTTATGGGGCGTTCAGGTTGGGTTTCATGTTACGTTAAGGAAGTTGATAACAACGAAAACAACATTCGTTTTTTCCAGGAAATTTATAATGGAAACGGTAAATTAATTGAGATTCACCATAAATACCCTGAAGACACAGGTCATAAAAGTTTATAGGAGGTGGCAAACATGCAATTAGTTACATCCAGGGTGGTTGCTGAAAAGTTGACATCATATTTGTGCCATGAATTAGAAATTGCAGAGTTAGTTGGTTGGGCAGAAAACATTATGATGGATGGCGATTTTGAAGAAGATAATTACGAGATATTACGCGATATCGTGGGCAGATTGGGTGTTGCAGATGTTAAGACTTTTGGAATAACCTGGGAAGAGTGCGAAAGGTTCCTTAATCAATTGGGTTATTCAGTGAAGATTCAAGTTTGCCAGAACTGAATAAAACAATCTCTTTTATTTGTAATTCTCGAATTGGACAGCGAAGTCGTAATCCTGGTCATTGAGAGACTTCATAACTGCCTGCAGATCATCTATATTTTTCCCTGATACCCGGATTTTATCTTCCTGGATTTGTGACTGTACTTTCAGTTTCATACCCTTTATATGTTTAACGATTTCTTTGGCTCTATCTGTTGGAATCCCTGATTGAAACGTAATAGCCTGTCTCAAGGTGTTTCCCAGCGCATTTTCGGTCTTTCCAAAATTAAGCGCCTTTGAAGGAACCTTCCTCTTCACGAGTTTTTCTTTTAAAATTTCCGTCAGGCTTTCGAGCTTGTAATCATCATCTGCAATCAGGGTTATAGAATCTTCTTTGTTTAAGGTAATAGATGATTTACTTCCCTTGAAATCGTATCTTACCGCAAGCTGCTTTCTGGCCTGGTCAACAGCGTTTTTAACCTCGTGCATTTCTACCTTACATACAATGTCAAGCGAATGTGTTTCTGCCATATCAGTGTCTCCCAAAATATATAAAATAGCTCTTTTAAACAATATAGACACAATCTGAAAAAACATCAAGACTAAAATGAGGAAGAATACCAGACCAGGGGAATTAAGATAATAGCCGACAGGCGTATTTCTTGATTGCGCATTATTTGAAAATCTGTTATTATAGTCCAATTACTTATAACGCTTTTATAGCTTTTATATATGAGGACGGAGGTATACCGATGGGAAAAGGAATATTAATAAATGTGTTTTTTGCCATGTTTATTACGGTTTTTATGGCTGACGTGTCCAGTGCCGTAACCTTTGGACCAGCAGTCAACCTGGGGTCTACTGTTAATACCATCTCTAATGAAAGATTTCCGGATATCTCCTCTGATGCTCTGGATTTATACCTCTCTTCTGATAGAACCGGAGGTAGTGGTAACAACGACATTTATCTGTCTACCCGCCCTGATACTGCAAGCTCCTTTGGTGTGCCGTCAAATCTGGGAGGGACGATAAACAGTACAGATTTTGATGAGGCCCCGAGTATTACATCCAATGATGTGGCTCTGTTTTTTAGTTCTAATAGACTTGGTTTGGGTGGTCATGACATCTGGGTTTCAGTCTTACCCGGTGCACCCGGTAACGTAAGTGCAGTTAACAGTACTGCTAATGATATTGCACCTGATATATCTTCTGATGGCCTGACCCTGTTTTTTACTTCCGACAGATCCGGTGGAAGTGGCGGCCATGACATTTATATGGCAACTCGCACCGCTATCGGAAATCCATTTGGTACTCCGGTTAATCTGGCAACAATAAATACCGGCTTTAGTGATCTCGCCCCAACAATATCTTCCGACGGATTAAGCCTGTATTTTACCTCTGATCGTAGTGGAGGATTTGGAGGTTTTGATCTGTATGCATCAACTCGCCCTGACCTAGCTTCATCTTTTGGTAATGTTATGAATCTGGGATCCAATATTAACAGCAGCTTTAACGATATGGCGCCCAGTATCTCTTCAGACGGTATGACACTTTATTTTGACTCCAACAGATCGGGAGGATTTGGCGGTTTTGACATTTACCAGTCAACAGCAGTCCCAGAACCAGCAACCATTGTGCTACTCGGAATCGGTCTGACTGGACTTGCAGGGGCAGCAGTAAGACGGAGGTTAAAATAGGCAAAACAGTAACACCAGAAGGCTTGCAAATCAAAATTTCTCAATTAAAGGGGTGGTATATTATTGCCCCCTTTTTATATATATAAAGAACCTGCGAAACACCCGACCGAACGACCTTTCCGGGCGGGCATGAAAAGGCTTTTGGCTGATTTTCGTGGGAGAAATGGTAGTTAACAAAGACTTGAGAATCTTTATTTGTCGGTCATTCTGCCAAATCCCGTCTCAACAACAATCTGGCAAAGTTATACATAATGAAATATTCCCATGCAAAAGGGCCGAAGCCCAGGAAACCTGCGACAGGCATTTCAAATATCTTTAAATCCTGCATGAAGGGCGCAGTGTAAACCCATTTTGACGCCGCCCAGAAGTTCCAGAATTCCCATAACAATCCGCAGATAAATCCGGCCGTAAAGAGTGAAAGGACTCTCTTTAAGATTCCATTTTCTAAATCTCGTAATAGGGAATCACCCCTGCTTGAGTACACAATCGGTTCTATCAACATTACAAAGCCGGTCCATACAAGACCGAATAGATATTTAGCATAATGTTCGGGTAATAATAATGGCGCCATTACAAATAGAAAACCAAGTACAATTCCTCCGTAAATTATCCTGTTTGTTACCTTAAGTCTTGCTATATGAAATCTATCGAAGATACGAAGTGTATCCAGAAGTTCTGACGTTAGAAGAAGTCCTGGCATTATCGTTGCGAATGACAATCCTGTCCCTAAATAAAGTTCTACCGGATTAGTTGGCATGCCAATGTATTTCCAGTTAGCAAGGTGCAGGTTGTAGACCTCAAACATCAGCCAGATTAATATGGAGAGCGGGAGTTGCAGCAGGAAATTTCTTCTCCTGTTGCAGATAAGCGAGTTGCCCTTTAGTCTGAAGATTATGGCATCCATCAAAAAGATATAGCCCCACCAGCATAAGGGGGTCGTCCATATACTTATACGGTGTGATAAGTAAAAATTGTGTTGGAGGATAACGCCGGATTCGGCAAATAGAATTAAGAATATGCCTATCCAGCCGTGCAATTTAAACTCATATCTTCTCTTTGTCTCAGATTCCGGATTGTTTGAGATAGTCATAGTTCGAAATTGTATTAAATCTTACCAAACAGTCAACTAACTTTTTTATGCAAACTGGTGAATTTAGTGGGAAGCATTTACAAATTGTTACAGTACGCCCTATATTGGCTGTGATATGGAGTATATCGACCGTGTCGATGTTAACCACAGAGAATCTCCGGGACTAGGCGGATATCACAGGATCGTCATCAGGCGACAGGCGGGTGCCTTTGGCATGATATACAGTGACACCTGTCTGCGTGTTCGCACGCACAGGCAGGCGGTCACTGCACTCCAAAAAACCCAAGAACAACCCGCTCTTCTGTCTTTTTTCTTTTCTTTGTGTTCTGTGCGTCCCCGCCTGACCAGTCAGTTCGCCCGCCCGTGCCGGATCGGACGGGGGCAGGGTTGCGGTGAATCTTTTATATTGCAAAACAACCCCACTCTTTTATAATGTATCTGAACAAGAAGGCAGTTACAAATCATTTTACAACATTTTGTATGGGCTTCCAGTCATTAAAGAGGGATTGGAAGGTAACATGGTTTTAAGTGACCGGGAAAAGGAATTAAGAGAAAAATTGAGAACATACAAAATATAATCATGAGTTATTTTTGTGCCACTTCTGCAATTATGATAAAAGATAAATTACAATTGTCAGCAGCAGTTAAATTCATGCTGTCTTCAACCTTTGTCAGTATAGTGGTATCAATGTGCCTGCTTGTTAATCTCTTTACACCTAATTTTAGTACTATCTTCAAAAGTAAAAAAGGTACGTTTCCATGTGAACATCATACTTGTGGATGTAAAACTGCACCAGACTGCCTGGACCATTGTTGTTGTGCAATAGAGGCAAACACATCAGAGAAGGAAAGTTTACCGAAGGAAGATTCAGAAGGTCTTTTTACTACATTCATTCAGAGCCTGGCATGTGCGGGTATTCCTGACCAATTCACGCCAATACCGTATAATATCAGCTTACCGGGAGATAGCATTTCTTTACCAGGCCTTTACAGGTTTTATTACATAGAAAGGCTGCAAACAGTCTTTCCGGCTTCCATTAAGATGTCCCTTCCGGACAAACCCCCAAGAATTACCTGACTCTTCTAAAAACACATTTCTTATCTTATATCCTTTTTGCAATCACGACTATAACGGGTGCGGTACGCATGGACTGTGCTACAGTTCCAACAAGTGTGCTATGTCATTTCAGGCGGAGAAACTACCGTAACTAAAACCCTACCCGCCCGAACGCCCGCCTGCCCGCCCGGCCATGCCGTTCGCCAGCCCGACGCGTCTTTCTGGCGGGGACGGGTACCTACCCGCCTGTACCTATTCGGGCAGGTTCGGGCAGGTACCGTTCGGTACGGGCGGGAAGGGTAAATTCTGAAAAGGAGTTAAGGCTTTAGCCTTTTATTTGTAAGGGTAGTCTACGAACCGTCTAAACGGTCTATACTGAAAAGGGCCGTTACGTTTCAACAGTGATTGCAATCAATCTTTTCAAACATAAAGGAGTCAGTCGTGTTAACTAAATGTATAAAATGGATATTACCTCTTTTATTTATTAACGGCATAATTTTTTTCAGCCAGGGTCTCATTATGGGATGCGATATTTGCGGAATAGGGGGCTTTGGAGGTAGTCAGGGCGGTTTAAGTGGGCAATCAGCCTTCTCAGCTCAAACACAGAAAAAGAATCAATTCACGCTCGGTTTTCTCTTCGAGTACCAGGACTGGAAACACGACGATCCGGAGAAGGCCCATGAACTGCACGAAGAAGGCCGTGATGCACATTCAAGAAGAAGTGATTCGGTGTATAATGCAGTAATCGGTTATGGCGTTACTGATAATCTGACACTTACACTTCAGTCTCCATTTGTGATACGGGAAACAAGACAGGTGGAAGATCATGATTTTCTTGGACAAAGTGAAAGATCAGCAGGCCAGGGAGACACAATAGCATTTGGAAAATATCGTTTTTATGATAAGCTTTTTGGCGCCACTGCCATATTAGGCGTAAAGGCCCCGACAGGGAGGACCAGTGAAACTGACAAACAAGGGGAAAGATTTGGGCCTGAAGAACAACCGGGGACGGGGTCAACAGATTTTATTTTCGGAATGGCAATAAATAAAAATCTTGGCCGTTTTACTGTTGATGGAAGCGTACTTTACCAACTCAAGGGATCCGGTACTCAGGATTATGAATTTGGAGATGTGGTGCGAACTAACATAGAGGGCGCATACGCAATCAAGGAGCGTGGGAAATATCCGGGAGTTGAGTTACTGGCAGGTGTTAATGCGCTGTTTGCGGAAAAAGACTATGAGAATGCTGAAAAGATAAGAGATACTGGCGGTACAACCGTATTCTTTTCACCGGGGATAGCCAGCCAACTGACAGAAAAGGTCAGTTCTTCGGTTTCCGTCATGTTTCCGATTCTGCAAAACCTTGGAGGGGAACATCAAAAAGTAGATTATGAAGTTTTGTTTAGTGTAGGATATGATTTCTAAACTTAACTGGAAAATTTTACAGGTTTTCCTGGTGAACTAAAGTCAGGCTGAGAGACAGACATACCGACCGGGACATTCCTTGTGGCAATTTATAAGCACAACCCGGTCGGGTGTCCCTCCCTGGAGCAGCACCGAGGTTCTACTGTCGGGATTGTAAATTTACATTAGATTCCCGATAGTTATAAAAATTCATCAGGCAAGCTCCAGCGGGATTGATATTGCTGACCATGAAGTTTACCATTGCGAGTGTATGGGGTGTGGATAACAAAGCATACACAGGTCTTTAGTAGTCAATTCCAGGCTGTGGTTCGATGCCTTTTCTATAAGCATGTTTAATCTCATTGATTTCACTCACAGTATCTGCCATCTCGATCACTTGAGGGTGAGCATCCCGTCCAGTCAGAACAAGATGCATAAGGGGAGGTTTACTTTGAATGATTTCCAAGACCTGCTCTAAATCTACCAGTTTCAGCTTGAGAGCGTTGTTAATCTCATCCAGTATAAGAATGTCAAACCGGCCTGATTCTATCTTTTGATGTGCCAGTTGAATTGCATCCTGTGCATTCTTTCTATGTTCTTCATGTGAATATGGATTTCCCTGAATGCCACAGAATCCTTTACCTGTGGGTATCAACTCTACCTGACAATTCATCTTCTTTATACCGTCCCGCTCACCGGCATAAAGGTCGCCCTTCATAAACTGAATAATACAGACCCTCATATTGTGTCCACACGCTCTGACAGCAATCCCAAGAGCAGATGTGGTCTTCCCCTTGCCGTTACCGGTGATAACTACTAGAAGCCCTTTCTTTTCTTTGGGAACCAATCTGTCTATTTTTACCATTTTGAAACTCCATCTTCCGGCACATAAACTACCTTGCCGTCTTTCAGCCTGTATGCAATGCCGAGGCGTTTTCCTTCGCCCTTAAGTTTGTTTGATGTAACCTTTTTAATTTTGACTTCATTGCCCTTTTTCATTACCAGTTCAAACTCCCCGTTCTGCTTCTTTTTCATAATAGTCAGTTCAGATTCTGGAGTGAATATTTCAGTGAGGCTGTAAGCGCTTATAAGGGCATATAGCAATCCTACAATAAATACCAGTCCCACGTCAAAGAGATTTGCAACGCCGCCCAGGGGGTCTTCCGTGTACAAGTCGATATGCTTTCCAATAATCCTACGCCTTCTCTTTAGAAATTTCATATTTTCTCATTATGCCTTCTGTCAGGTATTCTATATTTTTAATATCCTCGTTTAGCCACCTGTTCTGCAACATGGAGGTGAAATAAGCGCCAATACCAATTAGAAGGCCAACAGCCGTTGTACTGAATGCTATAATCATGCTGCCGGACATCTTTTCTATGTCACCCTGAGACAATGCTTCAAGGGCGCTTCCCATAGGAATAATTGTTCCCATAAGGCCAAGACTGGGCCCAACCCTTATTAACAGCCTTAGCTTGTCCAGTTTCTTTGTCATTTGCTGTTCTCTGCTCTGCAATAGATACTCAACCTTCATATCTGTATCATTGCCACTCTTTTTCAGTTCCTGAACCATATCCATAAAACAGTTTTTTGCGTGATATGGTAATCCGGAACTGAACTCTTCAACACGTTCTATAATATCGTGAAGTTTGCCATTATTAATGTTTTCAATTAATTCTTTAACATTATGCCTGGCCTGATGCCTTCTTCTTTCTATATATTCCCCAAGGAATCTTCCCATGGTAATAATAAGCATCACTAGCAGGCAGATCAGCAAAATCATTACCGGATATATTAATACAGAGGAAATTGTATACAGAATTGTTTGAAGGTGCGTAATAATGTTCATGGTATAAATAAATTAGGTCTTCGGCAGCTTTTTTACTATACGTAGGGGCGTATTGTTGTGCCGAAGGACAGATTCGCCTATGGCGTGACCTTAACTCCTTCCGGAATTTACCCTTTAGGGTTTTATGTTGACGTATTACAAACAAACATTGAATTTCCTATACATCAAGATAAAACTCTAAAGAGTTAACTCCTTTTCTTCTTAATTTTTGACAGGTCGTATTTCATAATACGACAAATAAAATGATGGGTTTAGAATCCCGCCCTACATACCTGTGTTGAATTTTTACCTATAATCTTTCAGTGTAAAGTTAAACGCAATCTTTTTAGTAGTTGTAAAAGGCACACCCATTCTCTTGGCAGGTATAAAGTCTGCCTTCTTTAATGCTTGAAGGGCTGCTTTATCAAGTGATTTACAACCGGCAGACCTTATTATGTTAATATTGTCACACTTACCTTTACTGAGGATTGTTACTTCCAATACTGTTGTTCCTTCATGACCTTGTCTTTCACAGCTTGAAGGGTAAAAGGGCTTAAATACATTCTTAATCCTGGCGCCAGTTATTACACCTTTTTCCTTAATATCAGCTATTATTTCTTTTGAATCTATAGAGGTTGTATCTCTTTTCTGTATTTGTGGCGGTTTATTATTGATATCCTTTTGAGTCTCAGAATATTCAGTACTATAAATTGGTTCTTCCTTTGTTTGTTTCACATACTTTTCAACCTTTACCTGCTTCTCATCAGGTGTTTCTGGTTTTTGTAAAGGTTCAGGATTGGCGATTGGGTTTTCTTCTAGCTTGCTGACATCCTCCTGTATATCGTCATTAGATTTTGCAGAGGCAACTGATGCGGCTGATGGTACAAGATGCATCTTGAGGCCGGATTCACCCTTCTTGAATATCACTTCCGGTCCAGAAGTGACAGTCGGCGCCATTACTAATGCTGCGTGCAGCGCTAAGGCTATTAATCCGGCTATTATTAAATTTTTCTTATACATATTTAGAGATTATGATATTGAGGAATTGACACACGGATGTATCATCATTCCTTAATCCTTTAATTCTTGAATTCCTCAATAGTTGACTTCCCAGGAGGTTGTGTTTCAAAATAGACATCCTTTATCCCGTCTCTTCTCAGGGTATCAAGCACGCTTATTACGACTCCAAGGCCGGCTTCTTTATCACCATTAATAAATATCTTTGTTCCTGCTTCCGCTATTGTCTTTACCTTTTCTGAAAGGTCTTCAATAAGAACCTCTGCCTTATTGAGAAGTATCCTGTTATCCTTATCTACAGTAATTGAGACATAATCTTTCCTGTCTATCTCTGCAGTTGTTGCCTGCGGGAGTTCTACTTTAAATCCACGATGAATAACCATAGATAATATTGCATAGATCAGGAACACCAGTGTAAGAAAGACTACATCTATCAAGGGTATCATCTCAATACTGGGACCTTTTCTTCTAAGATTAAGATTTATCTTCATCTTTAACCCTTTTATGAAATATTTCGAAACTGGTTGTGCACTTTTCTATATTTCTCGCCGCCTTTTCCAGTTTAACAATGAAATAGTTGTATGGGATTATGGTGACCAGGGCGATTGTCAAACCGGCTGCTGTAG
>MHZA01000078.1 GCA_001828595.1 Planctomycetes bacterium RIFCSPLOWO2_12_FULL_40_19 | reverse complement strand
AGCTTTCAGTTTCCTTACTGACCCCGTAGCAGCAGTTTTATAATTTGTTCGTATACCATCAGGTATCCGACGCCGGAGCAGGGTCTGGACTCAATTATTGCACGCTCCCTTTCTCCGTGAAGAAAGGGACTCCGGCTTTGCGGGATTTTGTCCCGCATATTGAACAGTGAACAGTATTGGGACAGACACTATTTATTCTTGTTTCTTGCCTCTTTCTTCTATCTTCGGTGTTAATCCGTGGCAAAAACTATATACACCCTGAAGGTGTAATGTCATCGTCCATCACTTGATGGGTTATACGTTTAATATGAGATGGTAATTTTGAAGATTGTTGAGCTCCACAGGCGAAATCCGCCGAAGCATATCCGCTATCTCTGCGTAAGTGGATAGAAATACTTGTGTTAATAATAGTGATGCTGTTTACTAAAATCAATAGAAATTATGATTAAGGGATTGAGGGATTAAAGAATTAAGGGATTCTAGATGCTCGATTCTTGACTCCCCGTCCGTACCGAACGGGGTACGTTCAGGCGGGTAGCCTGCGTTGTTCATCACTTGATGGATCTACGTAAGTTACGCAACCTCAAGGTTGCGGCTACAAAATCGCTCAATTCGGTTTTAAATTATATTACACCAGCTTTGTATTTTGAAAATATTTATATATATCTTGTGGTCACAATTTGCGATTACCTCTGTTTTTTCAGTTTTAGTTGTATGAAAGCAAACCTAAAGGTTTGCCCTACATGTTACATGCAATTAAACATCTATCAAAACAGGTTCTTTAAAATCTTTTATCTCTTTTTTGCACAGGTCTAATGTGTTGGGATGACAGGTAAACATTATGATCTGGTTTTCTTTTGATATTTCATTGAGTAACCGAATGGTTGTCTTCGCCCTTTGGGGGTCGAAGTTCACGAGGATATCGTCAACTATAATCGGCAGAGTGCCAACTCTGTTGGCGTACTCCTTTATAAAGGCCAATCTCATTGAGAGGTAAAGTTGTTCGGCAGTTCCTCTGCTGAGTGCGTTCACACTTTTCTGCAGTCCTTCCGGCGTTTCAACTACCAGCTTGTTGCCCTCGGCTTTCTTTATTACGCGGATATATCGTCCCTCAGTAATCTTATCAAGATATCGTCCCGCATGCTTTAAGACAAAAGGTTGTCTTTCTTTCTCATATATTGTCATGGCCTTATTTAATAATGTATAACACATGGCGTTTACAGACCATTCTGAAATGGCTTCCTGTAATCGTGCTTTGAGGTTTTCCTCTTCGAGTCTTAATCCTCCCAGTCTTTCATTCTTCTCCAGTTCGGATATTTGATTTTTCTTTGCCCCGATATTTTGTGTGATCCCGGACAGTTCACCCTCCAGTTGGGTAATCTCGTTCTCCAGCTTCTCAATAGATTGATCTGTCGTCATGGGGTCGGTCTCAGCAGTAACTTCTTCCTTAAACTTTTCAATTTCCGGTGCGCTGCCAATCAGCCTTGCGAGCTGTATTTCAAGGGTATTTTTTCGCTCCATTAAGCGCTCTCTTTTTTGAACTACGGTTGAGTGTTTCCTGAACTCCTCTGCGTTCCCGGCTCCGCCTTCAACTATCAGGTTCTGAATACTGTTTTCTAAATCATTTATAATATTCTGAATAGTCTTTTTTCTGGTTTCGAGTTCTCTTATTCTTTCCTCAAGATGCTCCTTCTTTTCCTTAAATCTTTTCTGTTTTTTTAATGTATCATCTAATTTATGGATTGATTGGGAAATATTGTCAAGTGATGTTGTTTTCAGGTTACATAGTTTTAAGGCGTCATTTACACGGCCAAGGTATGTATGAGATCTCTCTTCAACATGTTGAAGCTTCTTTTCTGCCTCTTTCTTTTTCCTTATCAGTTCCCTGGCCTTTCTAACCGATTCAATCAGATCGAAGATTCCGTTTCTGTCCAGTTCTGTGCTAAATCTATTATCCCGAAGCCAGCCCTGCCATTTACCTAATGCTCGTTTGTGTTCATCCTTTGCATTGGAGAGCGCTTTTTCTGTTTCCTCGATAGACTTTTTCCTTGCTCCCAGAATATCCGGCAGTTGTTCTTTTGATTCATCTGGATAGGACTTTGGTGTTTTATAATAAAAGTAGCAGAATGCTATGGCGATAAATCCTAAAATTACGACTATAATTCCTGAAATAGGTTTTAAGGTTGTCCAGAATAGTATTCCTAATATGACAACGAATGGCATTCCAAAGATTAGCAGGTATTTTAAGCGTGATTCCGGTTTGAGTGTTTCCAGATTATGGGAGAATGCCTGAAATTCTCTGGAAGATTCTTCTTTATTTCTTTTCTCCTGCACAAGGGCATTTTCTGCCTTCTCAACATTTATCTGAGCATTTGAAAGACCTTCGGTTAAAACCCTTATATTTTCCGAAGCCTCCTTCCCCACATCTATTGTTATTACTCGGTCTTCGTCCCAATCTGTACCGATGTCGGTAATTGCATTTGATACATCCGTTTTAAGTGATGTTGTGTTTGATTCGATCTCATCTTTCTTTTTTATGTTTTCTATCTCTGCGGAGCGGTCTTCAGCCAGAGACGAAATCAGGGCTTCAGCTTCTAAAACTTTATTATCAATGCATATTGAGTCTTTTTGCGTGCTCAGGTTATTAATCTGATTTTTGCATTCCTGCAGTTCTTCTTTTCTTTCTGTTAATTTTTCTTCAAGTTTATCCAGCCTTCCGGCACCATCCAGAGGAAATTCTTCGATTACAGACGGCAGAGAAGATATTTGTTTCTCTATCTCATTCAGTTCGTTGACATTATCCCGGCCTGCCTTCAGCCTTGAAGCTTTTTCCTTTTCTCTCCTTTTATTATCAATGACGTGGGACAGCCTTGTTTGTTCCTGTCTCAGGTTTTCGATCTCTTTGATTGTTGATTTATATCTTTCCTGATCTTTTTTTATATCGGATATTTCAGCCCTGACACTCTCGAGTTCTTTTGTTATTTTGGGAACAATTTGAGATGTCCCGCCGGGTTTATATATCTTATTTTTCTCCTCCTCAACTGTCTTTAATATATCCGGCAGAGTAACATCTCCAATCCCTGTACCTGCTGAATAAATGTGTGCATTTATTTCATCATTTTCTAACGAGTCCAACTGCTGTAGTTCTGTAAGGCTGAATGCGAATACTGTTTTGTATATATTTTCACTGACACCATGAAGAAGGGCCGACAAGGTTTTCCTCGCGCCCTCACCGGACAATTCAGATCCGTCTCCATTAAGGATAATTATTTCACCAGTAAGTGTTCGGCCGGGTTTAAGAGAGACGGAGAAGGTCTTTTTGTCTGATGTTTCCAGTTCCAGCCTGCCGCCATGGATTCCACCTGCCAGAGGTTCATAGCGGCCAGAGGCATCCCTCCTTCCCGGAAATCCAAAAAATATTGTCCTGAGAAAGGACATCATCGTTGTCTTGCCCGCCTCGTTAGGGCCAAGAAAAAGATTAAATCCGGGCTCAAAGACAAAGTCCCTGTTATTAAACTTTCCGTATCCGTCTACGTATGCTTTTATGAATCTCATTTATTATCTCCGGATAATAAATCCATACCCAAATCTACTGAGCTTTCCAGGATTGTTAATAGCTCTTTTTCATTTATTTCCTCAAGATATTTCCTTAATGTCCTGTTTGATAATGGCTGATTCAGCATCTCCAGTAATTCATCCTTCATTTGATTGTCATTTTTTACTTTCCCGGCAAGGTTCAGAAAATCGCCGATGAAATTTTCCTGGTTAACATAATCTTCCACTTTTTTGTCAGGCTTAATTGACAATCGTATTGATTCGGGAAAGATGAATGGAGCCTGGTTGAAAAAACGTTCAACCAGCATCTCCTTTGCTTCCTCTATCTTATCAGTCGTTGTTAATTCATGATAAAGCGGAGATGAACCTGTAAGTTTCCACCTTATGACAATTCCCTTCTCATCGTTGGTTAGATTTGAAAGTTCTTCCTCACATTTGTCTGACAATAAATCTGCCAGCTCAAGTGATGTCATAATATTTTTTACATTTATAACATCCTGTTTCCACAAAATGTTTTGAACTGGTCTGAATGCATATGATATTTTGTAGTTTGAATCTACCTTTATGAGATAACAGCCTCTTGGCCCGTCTTCATTTATATGCCTGCCCTGAATATTTCCGGGGTAAAGTATGAAAGGGTTTTCGCTGATAACTTCCGGAGTATGAATGTGTCCGAGCAGCCATATATCCATATTGCCTGTCCTCAGATCGTTGATTGTACAGGGAGAATATGAGGCGTGTTCTTTCCTTGATCCCACGTTTGCATGGAGCATGCCGATAGAGAAACCGTTTTTTTCTTTAGCCTGGAATCTTAGAGAGAGGTTTTCCTTTACGTCACTTACCTTGTAACTTATTCCATAGATTGTAGTAATTACGTTGCCGTCTTTTTTGATTGGAACCATTTCCACCTTATCGCCTGCAAGCAGGTGTACGTTCTTTGAGAATTTTATTTCAGTCAGCCAGTCTGATAAAGGGTCGTGATTTCCTGCAACGATGATAACCGGTATGTTTGCCTTATGCAGTCTCTCAAACTGATCTCTCAGCAGGATTTGCACACACAGGCTTCTGTCAGCGCCATCAAAAGTATCGCCGCCAATCGTCAGGAAGTCAACTTTTTCTTCTAAGCAGAGATCTATTATTTTAATAAACGCCTCGTTAGTGGCGTGTTTGAACCGATCTGCCAATGAGGGTTCTTTTGTGGTCAGACCCTGAAATGGACTGTCCAGATGCAGGTCGGCGCAGTGTATGAATTTGATTCTCGGTGGCAATCTTTTTCCCCTCATTGTTTATTGGGATTCACAGCAAAAGTCGTGGAGAACGCAACGCTAGTTGATGTCTTATACGTGTAAACTATATCAGAAAGAAATGCACTTGTCTACCAGCTTAGCGGTAAGAAACGCTGCCTAACAATTGAGGTTGATGTTTTTAATTGACAGAAGGTATATCGTAATATTTTAATAATGATGCGGATAGTCGGGTTTTTGAGCATAATCATTTTAAGCTGGAGTTGCCTCTCATACTTACAAGACAACCAGACCTTGAATATTGAGATATGTCTGACAAACAAAGAAGTAAGAAGAGTTGCGTATTCTGCTTTCAAGGTCTGGCCCTGGCTCGTGACCTGCGGCGACATTTTTATCAGTTGCCAGGTGGGAAATAAATTGAGAAATCTCCTTCTCCCCCATATCCTTTGGATGTTGCTTTTTATGAAACAGGATAAATCGTCTAATCCACTCCACATACGCCTGCTCAGTCCGAATCGAATAATGCCTTTTTAGAATTACATCTCTGACCTGATCTAATAGTTTCATTCGCAAACACCTCTACCCGCCTACCCGCCCGTCTACCCGCCTGAACGAAGAAGTCGGGCAGGCGCCGTTCGCCAGCCCTGTTAGATAAAACACTTGAACTGTCTAACAGGGCCAGCCCGACACGTCTTTCTGGCGGGGACGGGTACCTACCCGCCTGTACCTATTCGGGGCCTGTACCTATTCGGG
>MHZA01000077.1:3537-6825 GCA_001828595.1 Planctomycetes bacterium RIFCSPLOWO2_12_FULL_40_19 | reverse complement strand
CACTACAGATACAATAAAAGTCTAAAGACTTAACTCCAACAGACTTAAAATGGAAATTCCTATACATTAAATTAGGTTGGGTTTTAAAAGACGAAAACCCAACGACTTTTTCTTTGAATTTACATTTTAAGTAAAGTATAAAATGATACACATGGAATATGTCAGTAGTAATCGCATAAAACTCAGAAACATCTTCATGGATAATGGGAACTGGTGGAAGCTATTCCTTAAGCATCAGCATCTGATTCGACTCAGCATCATTATCAATGTCTTAAAGCTCCTTGTATGCCGAACATCCTTTCTCGGATACCATCATTTTGTCTGTCTTAAATGCTCTAAAAGTATCAAAGTCCCTCATAGCTGCAAATCAAGATTTTGTCCATCATGCGGCAAGAAGGCTACTGACATCTGGATCAAAAATAGTTTTAACACCCTGCCCAGAACTACCTGGCAACATATTACCTTTACCATGCCGGAAGAACTCTGGAATTTCTTCTGGTTGAATCGACATCTTATGAACCGTATCCCACTTATCGCTGCATCCATCATCAAAAATTGGGCACACAAGAAAGGGTTTCTCCCGGGCATCTTTCTTGCCTGCCATACCTTCGGCAGAGACCTTAAAAAAAATATACATATTCACCTCTCCACCACAACAGGTGGTCTTTCCTTCTCATATGACACATGGATTAATGGAGCTTACTTCTATCACCAATCACTCAAAAATACCTGGAGATACAAAATAATCTCTCTTTTACGTGAAGAATTCAAAAAAGGCAAGCTTGCCCTTCCTTCTCACCTTCAACACGGTACTTCGTATACGACGTTTAATTCATGGACATCTCAATTTTACGAAAAAACCTGGGTTATTCATCTTAATACTCAGTCAAACAATATGAAAAACAATGTTGATTACCTGGGAAAATACCTCAAGCGTCCACCTATCGGTGAAACAAGAATCAAACACTACGACGGAAAAACTGTTGCATATGAGTATCTCGACCATTATACGGACACCAAAGAAATCATGACCTTGCCTGTCCTTGATTTTATAGCTCGACTTATATGCCACATCCCTGATAAAAACTTTAGAAACATACGCTACTACGGATTCTTATCCAACAGACTACGAGGAAAACTTTTGCCGATAGTCTATAAACTTCTCAATTCCAAAAATCTTATCACCACAAAAGTCTACATCCCCTGGAGAAATATGATACAGGACTCTTTTAAATATGATCCGTTAAAATGCCCCATTTGTAAAACTTTTATGGCATTAAAAGGTATCGTCTTCAATCTTAAATATCCCCTTATCTCTCAACACAAGGAGATTGCCCATGGACATTTTCCGCTTCTTCTCTAAAAAAAAGAAACAACCTACTCTTATCAGATGCACTCATTGCCATTACGAGTTCCATCTCTCACCAAGGGAGGTACGCCTTCTGTATACTCAAAATGCCGGCGACCCCGTCTGCCCTATCAAAGAATTGTGTGATATTTGCCACATTGGCTTTATGATCCCTGTTAAATACACTGACAAACAGGGGAAAGTTTATCTTTTCAGTGAAATTAAACCAAAAATTAAGAACCTTGACCCAAATACCGTTATGGAACGCATATTTGGAAACCATTTTCACTAACTTTGAAATTCCTATACATTAAATTAGGCCTTCGGCAACTTTCTGTCGTTGTGTAGGGGCGTATAATTATACGCCCCTACATTTTGTTACAGCATTGAAATTCCTGTACATTGAACTTAGCGTCCTACGGGCAGACTACAATTACTAACTGTAGCGGAATGGCTTCCTGCCCGAATAGGTACAGGCGGGCAGCCTTCCATGTCCACCGGCCACCGGCCCGTAAGACTCCGTCTCGTAGAGACTACGTCTCGGAGAGGGTGCCTACGCCCCGGAGGGCTTACTAACAAAAAGATGGTTATACGAACGTTTAATTGGTATTGAATCCGTTGTGTGTGGAGGTTTGCCTGCCTGTGCGGCGGTACACGCAGACAGGCGACGCACAGGCAGAGAGGAATTTACCCTTTAGGGTTTTATTTTGACGTATTACAAACTTTGAAATTCCTATACATTAAATTAAAAGTCTAAAGACTTAACTCCAACAGACTTAAAATGGAAATTCCTGTACTAATAAATTATGTACCATGACTAATACAATTGAAAAATTAAGAAAATATTTAAAGGAGATTTTTAAAAGGCCTGATCCTCTGGAAACAAGCTTCAGGTATAGGGATATATTGTTTTTTCTAAGGTTTGCAAGGCCTGTATGGAAACTGGGCGTAATCAGCCTGGCATTAATGTTTATTACGAGCGGCTTCAGCGCCTTGATGCCTTTAGGCAGCAAGATCCTGGTTGATTTCATAATATTGAAAGAAGGATTCCAAAAGGTTGAAAGTTTTCTACAATTATTTCACCTTGAAAGACTCATTGAGCCTGTAAGATATTTTCTTGGCTCCCTAAATCTGATAATCTTTACAGTCCTGGTAATGAGTATAATAATCGGCACTGCAAGATTAGCACAAAGATATGTCACATTCAAGTTTCAACAGGAATCAATATTCAACCTGCATACAACATTATTTGATCACCTTTTGAGATTTCCTATGACGTTCTTTAAAAAAAAACAGACCGGTTATTTGATGTCGAGAGTTTATAGTGATGTTGATAATATTCAATACCTCTTTTCGCAAAGTTTCCCACAGATTACGAGCACAGTACTCTATCTCTCTTTCGGTATAATAATACTTCTTTCACTCAATATAAAACTGTCTCTTATCCTGGTATGTATTATCCCTTTCTACATACTCTTAAATTATTTTATCGCAGGCAGGCTAAGGGGCATAATCCGGGGTGAAATGGAAAGGGGCGGAGCGGCTTCAGGGGATTTCCAGGAAGCCATATCAGGCATAGAACTAATAAAGTCTTTCGCATCTGAAAAGAGAGAAGTTGACAAGGTTTCAGTCACATTGAAGAATGTTATGCGCTCCCGAATGAAACGTACGATACTATCCTCAATTTCAGATTATACTACGAGCGGGGCGCGACTTCTGCTTACCCTTCTGATTATATGGTTCGGCGTGCGGGAAAAACTGAAGGGAACAATGACCGTTGGAGATTTTGTCGCTTATATTTCATATATATTGATCCTTTCTAATTCAATAAATCAGCTTTCATCTTTCTATCTAACGTTGCAGCCGGTTTTTGCCTCTATGGACAGATTAATGGAAATATTCAGGATAATTCCTGAATTTGGGCATGAAAAGGAGTCAAA
>MHZA01000077.1:0-3456 GCA_001828595.1 Planctomycetes bacterium RIFCSPLOWO2_12_FULL_40_19 | reverse complement strand
CCTTATGAATATTAACTTTACCGCAAATCCGGGTGATGTTGTTGCCCTTGTGGGACAAACGGGTGCAGGCAAGACCACATTAATCAATCTGTTACTAAAGTTTTACGCTCCACAATCCGGTTCTATCCATGTAGATGACCATGTCCTGAAGGACATAAACCCTAACTGGCTGAGACAACAAATAGGAGTTGTTTCTCAGGAAACGTTCCTTTTCTTCGATACAATAGAAAACAACATAAAATATGGCAAACCCTCAGCCACAAGGGAAGAGGTTGCAGCCGCCGCACAAAAAGCGTATATTCATAACGATATTGAAACGTTCCCAGACAAATACGATACAATGGTTGGAGAAAGGGGCTCAACGCTATCGGTAGGGCAGAAGCAAAGAATTTCCATCGCCAGAGTGTTCCTGAAAGACCCAAAAATTCTTATCTTTGACGAACCAACCTCAGCGCTTGATATAGAGACAGAAAGTCTTATTAAGGAGTCGTTGAATGAATTAACCAAGAACCGCACAACGTTTATTATATCGCACCGAATGTCTGTAATGGATGTTGCGCATAAAATACTCGTTCTTGATAAGGGGAGATTAATAGGTTTCGGCGCTCGTCAGGAACTTAGGGAAAAAGACGAAGCGATATATGAGAGATTCTTTTAAATTACTAATCCTCACACGAAGTCACGAAGAACACAAAGGGAAAAACTATTATCTTTTGTTTTTTTAAATCTCGTTTTCTTGGCGCTCTCTGTGCCCGCCTGAACAACGCCCGCCCGGCCATGCCGTTGCCGTTCGCCAGCCCGACACATCTTTCTGGCGGGGACGGGTAGTCGGGCAGGCCTCTGTGTGAAATTTTCTTTTATTCCATAACAAGAATTATAAACGGAGAACTCGAATAAAGTCAATCTTTGTGCTCTTTGTGTCTTTGTGTGATTACTTTTTTTATCATTAATACAAAGGAAGACAAAACATGTGTGGTATTGCAGGTGTTTTAAAACGAAAAGGTACTACTTTGGGATTGGAAATCAAACCTATTCTGCAAACAATGGGCAACCAGATTGCCTATCGCGGACCTGATGATGAACAAATCCTGATCGACGATCCCATTGGAATTATATTTCGCAGGCTCTCTATTATCGATATCGATGGAGGCAGGCAGCCTATGCATAACGAGGACGGCTCGATTGTTCTTATGGTAAATGGAGAAATATATAACCATCTCGATTTAAGGTGTAAACTCAAAACCAAGCATGTTTTCAAAACCAGATCAGACTCTGAAATCATACTTCACCTGTATGAAGAGTATGGCCTCGATTTTCTGCAGATGCTAAACGGTATGTTTGCCATCATGCTTTGGGATAAAAATAAAAAAAGACTGATTCTGGCAAGAGACCGTCTGGGTATAAAACCACTCTACTACAATATCAACAAGGAACGCATAATTTTTGGTTCTGAGATCAAAGCAATCCTGGCATACCCTGATTGCCCCCGTGAGTACGACTGGACTTCCGCATTGTCATACAGGTACTATCATGCATCCCCTGAAATTCAGTTGCACTCATTCTTCAAAGACATCCATTATCTTCCCGGTGGTTCGGCTCTTGTCTATGATTACAATAAAGACAAACCCCGAATCGAAACCTGGTGGCAAGTGAAACCACTTTCAAAAGAAGAGTACGCTGAAGACTCACGCAACAGTAAAGAAATAATCGAAGGGTATTTAGAGATACTAAAGGATTCTGTCAGGCTAAGGCTTATGTCTGATGTCGAAGCAGGTATTTTTCTCAGCGGCGGCATTGACTCTGTTACGATAGCCTGCCTGAGTTCACATTATCAAAAACTTCATACCTTTTCTCATCTCAATATGAGCACCTTTAAAAACGGCGACGCGAAAGGAGCGCATATTACATCACGCGAATTCGGTCTTCCCAATCACCAGGTATTCCATTCGCCATTCGACCATGAAAGATATACCGCCGAAGATTGGAAACGTCTGCTCTGGCTGACCGAAACCCACCTTTGCTATGCCGAGCAACTATTTAAATTTCAACTACACAAATACGCTAAAGCCACACGCCCTGAACTGAAAGTCATGCTTCTTGGTCAGGGAAGTGATGAATTTAATGGCGGTTATTCTACTGAAATTATCAAAGAGTCACAAATGGAAGTAACAAACAATACCACCTGGCTCAATTTATTATTTGCCCTGAAAAGTTCTGAACGGCGGGCTATAGGTAATCATAGCAATGCTTGTATAGCCGAGCACGGAAATTATATCAGACGGGAATTCCTGGCATCATTCAATAAACAGCATGTGTATGAACATCCATGGCACTATCACATCGACAGATATAGACAAAGCCTTCAGCACTACAATCTGTGGCATGAAGATAGAACCGCTGCAGGAAATCATATCGAAAACAGGGTGCCTTTTCTCGATCATCGTTTGGTAGAATATTGTGTAAAAATTCCTCCCTCGAAATATTCTACTCTTTTCTGGAAAAAGCAAATACTCTACGAAGCGGTAAAGGGCGCCATTCCTGAATACGTACGAACGAAGCCCAAACAGCCATTTTTTTATGGTGACCACCTGCATTATGTTTCCCGGATGATGTATAAGATATTAACTGATGACAATAATGCTTTGATCAGTGATGCATTTGGCAATGGCAGCCACACAGTGGTTGATCGTAAAGAAATTGATATAGCCGTCGCACGCATCCCAAAACTGCCGGATGGTTACGAACACGATCATGTGCAACATATCTTCCAGCTTATAAATATGGGGTTGCTTGAAAAAACAGCAAAAGAGGTTGGATATCCGGTTAATCCTGATACTCTTGGACCAGAGCTTTCATCAATCAAAATAAGTGACTGGGAAACTGAGGAAGAGACTCTTGCCTTGAAATTAATGGGACAGTCTAATAATTTCGATATGGACAGGATTATTTCTCTTGCTCCACATACTTTTCTCATGAAGACGGAAAAAGGTTTCAACAAACCGGATGAAGTATTCATTGTCACCGGAGATACTATTAAAACCCGACTTTCTGAAAAAACTAACAAGCCGTGGCTTTCTGTTCTCAGGAAAATAGACGGCCGGAAAACACTCAGAACTATCATTAATGAGCAAAACGTTTCAGAAGCTGAAATCAGAGTGGATTTAAAAAATGGGATTGATAACAATATCGTTTATTTTAAGGAGTGATTTCTAAAACCGGACTGCTTTCGCATACGGGTCTGACTTTAACAGTATGCTCCCAAAGCTCGAGAGAGTTGAGGATTGATATTAAACACACTCATCCCTCTCATTTTAAGGCTGCCTTTGGCAGCGACTTCAGCATTCCACGTCCGGCCCCCGGCTTACTAACAAAAACATAGTTATACGGACTTTTTATTGGTATTGAATCCATTGTGTGTGGAAGTTTGCCCGCCTGCCAAGTTTTTCGGACAGGAAA
>MHZA01000076.1 GCA_001828595.1 Planctomycetes bacterium RIFCSPLOWO2_12_FULL_40_19 | reverse complement strand
GATTAAACGAATCGTAGAAATCAGTAATCCTGCGCTACTTTCCCTGAAAAACCAGCAAATGGTGGTTGACCGGGAAGGATTTGAGTCAGCCACAGTTCCTATAGAGGACATTGGCGTTCTTATCTTAGACCATCCTCAAATCAGCCATACACAAGGGCTTCTTGCGGCATGTTCTGAAAACAATGTTGCGGTGTTAATCTGCAATATGAAACATCTGCCGGGCGGCATCCTTTTGCCGCTCGAAGGCAATAGTCTCCACAGCAGGACTATCGCACAGCAGGCGCAAATTACAGAACCCACCCGTAAGCGCCTGTGGCAGGCAATCGTCCGGGCAAAGATTCGTGAACAGGCAAAGGTCCTGCTTCACGCCACAGGCGATAGCAGCCCGCTCCCTGCCTTCGCCACAAGGGTCAAAAGCGGAGATCCTGATAATATTGAGGCACAGGCTGCGCGCATCTATTGGCAAAGGCTCTTTGGCTCAACATTCCGCCGTGATTATGAAGCGCCTGGCATTAACAGTCTGCTCAATTATGGTTATGCAGTGATGCGGGCGGCAGTAGCCCGCGCAATTGTAAGCACAGGCTTACATCCCTCGATGGGACTGCACCACCACAACCAGTACAACAGCTTTTGCCTTGCCGACGACCTGCTTGAACCGCTTCGGCCTGCAGTTGACCTTAAGGTGTATGAACTTTTCAAAATGCTTCCGGAAGAGATTGTATTGTCGCTTGAGAATAAACGAGCGTTACTGGAAATCTTGAGCGCAGACTGTATTATTAACGACCAACGGCTGCCATTAATGACTTCGTTACATCATTACGCCGCGAGCGTACGGAAGGCGATCTGCGGTGAGCATAAGAGTGTGGAGATCCCTGCGTTATGAGCTTTGGAGGCTACCGAAGCATGTGGATAATCGTCATGTTCGACCTGCCCACCGACACTAAGGCGGCGCGCAAGGCTTATCATGAATTTCGGGAGAAATTATTGAATAACGGCTTTACCATGCTTCAATTCTCTGTTTATGCACGCCACAGCCCAAGCGAGGAAAACGCTGTGGTTCATGAAAACCGGGTGAAGGTGTTTCTGCCGGAAGATGGGGAAGTGAGGCTGTTAAAAATCACAGACAAACAATTTGAACGTATGAAAGTTTTCAATGGAAAAACACGGAAAGCAACAGAAAAAGCGCCCGAACAACTCACTTTTTTCTGAACTGTTCGGGCGTAACAACTGGAAATACAACAACTTATAAAAGGCATATTGTACCACACAAATGCCTGCCCGCAAGCCACAACGTCTATTATTATATTCTTCATGACCAACCTATTGGGGAATTTGTAAACTAATACAAATTCAGTTTATCCTCCTAAAAATGATTTTCTGACTTCATCATTCTCAAGGAGGTTTTTGGCTTTATCTTCAAAGGCAATCTTGCCTATTTCAAATACATACCCTCTGTCTGCATGTTCTAATGCCATTCTTGCATTCTGTTCAACAATCAGAATGGTAGTTCCATTATTATTAATCTCTTTTATCTTTTCAAATACAATATCCACATAGGTTGGAGAAAGTCCCAGTGAAGGTTCGTCTAACAATAGCAACCTGGGGTTTAACATCAATGCCCTGCCAATAGCCAGCATCTGCTGTTCACCACTGCTTAATGTCCCTGCTTTTTGTCTCCGTCTTTCTTTAAGAACAGGAAAAAGGCCGTATACCTTATTAATATCATCCCGGACTTTTCCTTTATTATTTATAGTAAATGCGCCCATCTCAAGATTCTCCAGGACGGTCATTGACGCAAAAACCCTTCTACCTTCCGGTACGAGGCAGAGCTTCCTTTCAACTAACTGATGCGGCTGCCTGCCATTTATGTTTTCTCCCTGAAACAATATTACGCCGGATTCAGGTTTTAACAAACCACAAATTGCCTTCAGAGCCGTTGATTTGCCGGCGCCATTTGGTCCGATCATTGTCACAATTTCTCCTTCATTTACATAGAGGGAAATATCATTAAGAGCAAGCACGCTATCGTAATACACAGTTAAATTATATACTTCCAAAATAGTTGTCAGTTTCTGGCTATTTGTTTTCAGATTCACATTCATTCCTTTATCACTCTCTTTAACTCCTCAACTCTTCAACTCAAACCCTTGTTTTTCTGCCCAGATATGCTTCTATCACCTTTTCATCACTGGTTACTTCTTCCGGAGTACCTTCCGCAATCTTCTGGCCATAGTTCAGGACAATGACTTTATCAGAGACTCCGGTTACTACTTTCATGTCGTGCTCAATAAATAATACACTCTTTCCCTTTTCCTTTAATGACTTTAATATATCCAAAATCTTGACTCTCATATTAGGGAAGACACCTGCCGTAGGTTCGTCAAGAAGAAACATATCCGCTTCTGTAGCAAGTGACCGGGCCAACTCGATCAAGCGTCTCTGTCCATGAGAAAGGTTCTCTGCAAGTTCATCTTTCTTGTCTACAAGGCCCACCAGTTCCAGATATTCCAGCGATTTTTCTCTGTTTGTCTGTTCTTCATCCCTCATAACCTTTGATTGAAGAAGTGCGGATAAAAGGGTTTCCCCCTTGTCATATTTCGTTGCAAGCAGCATATTCTCCATAACCGTAATCTGCGGAAAGAGCCTGATATCCTGAAATGTCCTTGATATGCCCAGCCTGGCTATTTTGTATGGACTCAGTTTAGTAAGTTTGTGAGTTGATGGATTATTAAATTTAAGGATTTCACCGTTGTCAGGTCTTAACAGACCTCCAATCAGGTTAAAGACCGTTGTCTTGCCTGCGCCATTTGGACCTATCAGGGCGGTAATACTTGCCGTTTGAATAGAAAGATTCAGATTATCTACGGCCCTGATTCCATCAAATACCTTTGTTAAGTTCTGAACCCTCAGAATAGTTTCCGGTTTTTGGCTGTTGGTTTTTGAATTCTCATTCATTTCTAAAACACCCGAACTCCATAACTCATAAACTTTACTCTTATTTGAACCGATATAATCCCATTATTCCCTGCGGTCTTTTGATCATAAGAAATACGAGAAGCAATCCATAAATCATCTGTCTCATCGGCGCTGCTATTGATGAGGGCATTCCCAGAAACCTCAGAAGTTCAGGAAAAACAACCAGAATTATGGCTCCAACAATTGAGCCGGAGATTCTTCCCATACCCCCAAAGATAACCATAAGAAGGATAGTAATAGATTCCATTAAGGTAAAACTCGAAGGGTCAATGAAGGTTATGTAGTGAGAATAAAGGCTCCCTGCTATACCGGCGAAGAATGCTCCGATAATGAAAACCAATAACTTGTATTTTGTTGTATCCTTTCCTAAAGACTCCGAGGCAATCTCGTCCTCCCGTATAGACAAAAGTACCCTGCCGAATGGTGAATTTACTATTCTACTGATAATGAATATTGTTATTGCTACGAATACTAAGACCAGTAATAAATAAGACCAGATTCCTGAAAACTGAAAACCGAACACTGAAAAGCCGGGTATACCGGGAAGACCCATTGGGCCTCTTGTGAGTGATACCCAGTTCTTTGCAATAGAGTAAACAATAACTCCCAGACCAAAGGTTGCCAAAGCAAGATAATCACCCTTTAATCGTACCGCCGGATACCCAATTGCAATGCCTGCCAGCGCCGCTGCACAAGCTCCTGTCAACAAGCCTATCCACGGAGATAAACCCGCATTTAATGCAAGCAGGCTCGAAGCATAAGCTCCTATGCAGGAAAATGCCGCGTGTCCCAATGCCGGAAGCCCTGTATATCCTACAATAAGATTAAGGCTCAGTGTTAAGATAATGTATATGCCGGCAATAACAAGAATGTGCAGAATATATTCCATTGTAAGTTATGAAGTTATGGAGTTTTTGAGTTAAAGAGTTTGGTTCAAGTAATTGATAAAACCTTGAATCATTTTAGAGACATCTTCAGCCATATTATAAAGGATATTAAAATCTTTAGTTAAAATCTAAATTGAGCGATTTTGTAGCCGCAACCTTGAGGTTGCGTAACTTACGGAAACTCATCAAGTAATGAAAAACGCAGGCTCCCCGCCTGTACCTATTCGGGCAGGAAGCCTGCGGCTACAACGGTATCTAATACAAAATCGCTCAATTTAGATAAAATATAATCTTGATCTAAGGCAACATAGAGATGAGATTGCAATTCTGCTGCAGAAGCATGTGCTATACCAAGAAAATTAGTGAATTCCTTATTAGTTCGTCGTGCAAATCCTTCTGCTATATTAGCCATAATTGAAATAGCAGTCCTTCTTGTTTGATCAATAAGATTGTAATCCTTGTTATAACTTTCAACCTTACATACAAAATAAATCTCTTTTACTAATTTTCTGGCCATTTTCCATGCCTCGATATCTTCAAACTTTTCTATTTTCCCCACTGTATGTCTCCTTATGAATCGTCATGTAAAATATAAACTCCAAAACTCATAAACTCTTTTTCTCCGTCCTGACGCCCAAAAATCCCCATGGTCTTATTAGAAGAAAGATTATGAGAATAGCAAATGCGATTGCATCCTTCCATCCTGCTGATATCTTCCAGATACCAAGGTTCTCAGCCAGACCGAGAAAGAAGGCTCCCAGTACCGCTCCAGGGATACTGCCGATTCCTCCAATAATGGAAGCAATAATCCCTTTCAGGATTGCGCTGAAACCCATCGTGGGTTCGATATTGGTTTCATAGGAGATGAGTATCCCTGCGGCGCCTGCTAATGCGGAACCTATGGCAAACGAAGTCATAATTATCCTTTCCGGATTTATACCGACAACACTTGCGGCTATCGGATCATCAGAGACAGCCCTCATTGCCTTGCCAAGCTTTGATTTCTTGATAAACATCCATAAGATAACTAACAACAAACTACTGACGACTAATATCAATATCTGTATGTCCGTGATAACTGCACCAAGGAAATGATGCCCTTCTTTGACGGGGCCGGTTCTTATAGTAAGAATCTGTGCCCCGTAGATAAGCTGAATCAGGTTTTGAAGGAAGATGAAGACGCCGAATGATGCGAGGAGAAAGATCATGTTAGATGCACTCTTTCTGCGGAGCGGGTAATAGACACATCTATCAATGGCAATCCCCAATAAGGCTGCAAAAAATATGGACAAGAAAAAAGAGAGGATAATATTGAGGTGTAAGGAGATGGTCAACGTATAAGCAAAATACGCCCCGGCAGTGTAGACAATACCGTGAGCGAGATTGAAGAACTTTACTGTCCGGTAGATTACGGTAAAGCCGATAGCGATAAGGGCATATATACTACCGGCGATTATGCCATTTAAAAGAAGTTGGTTAAACAGCACGAATACTTACTCTCTCTTTCAAAGTTTCATCCTGATCTTAATGAAATCCTCTACTGTTAATCCTGCACCTTCTAGAATCCTTTTGAATGTTTTTGGTCTGATGATTTCTCCAGAATGGTATGATACTATTGTTTGTCTACCGGTTAATGGATGCTTCCACTTCTGATGGCTTCCGGATTGGTCTGTTTTTTCAAACCCAACAGACCTTAAAACCTTTATAATTTCATCAGCAGTTACACGGGGCTGTCTTTGTCCCATTAGACAACAACCTCAAAACTCTTTGCGTCCTTTGGAATTTCTTCTTTTGAAGGTCTTAAATAAAGCTCAATAGCTTCCATGATATTTTCATGTGCTTCTTCTTCTGTCTTACCATAACTTAC